>CALZMS010000010.1 GCA_945788595.1 uncultured Lachnospiraceae bacterium | reverse complement strand
CACAGATTCACGTACCGCCTTGGCCCCTGCAGGATACGATCCATTGCATCCCCTTCAAAGGAACTTTGCTCCATACTTTGTCCTTTCTCTGTCTCTGCCGAAATTTCCTATAAAAAACAGGAGAAGAAACATACGTTGCTTCTTCTCCCACGATTATAACCACTTTTTTAGTAAAGTACAAGAATCAGAACCAAGAAACGGCGTTTTTCTCCGTTTCAGGATTATCTGCCGGATTTTTCCAGTTCTTCACAGAAGGTACCTTTGACATTGCTCCAGTTCTCCTCTGCATAGGCAATGAGCTTTTCGCCCTGTTCCAGGGACATCTCCGGGAACATGAGATACAGGCTGTGTGAACCGTATTTTTTGACCAGTCTATCACAGTTTTTGATCCAGTCCTCAAATTCTCCTGTGTAAACTTTGATCCAGAGAGATTTGCCGGCTGCAATCGCCTTGTCATAGATCACATCCCAATCCTCTAAGGTTCCGTCCGGACCGGCATCACCGCTTGTCCACTGCAGGGCATCGATACCGTCGATCTCCATCAGGGCATCCATATGGCGGATACATTCTTTACCATCCAGATGATACAGTACATGGTCTGCGTGTTTGCACTGTTCCACCAGAGACGGCTGGATGAATTCACGGAAGGTGTCCGGACCAATCATGGCAGAAGAGTCACACTGCAGCTTCACGGTTTTTCCCGGACCCCATACCTGGAATACGGTATAGGCATTTCCGCCTTCGTCATCTTTTACAATATCGTAGAATCTGTCAAAATACTCATAATACAGCTTTGTCACCTGATCGACACGTTCATGGATCGTATCCTCTTCGTCCATCAGATCATACATGATCTCCTGGGCACCTCGCATGGAAGAAAGGGTGTCGATATTCTCCATCAGGTCCGGCATATCCACGTAAAAATCGTCGCCGGCCAGCTTTTTGCACTGTTTGGCAAGTTCTACATGTTTCTTAAACCAGGCATTGTCCGGATCAAACTTGAACTCCGGTACATCTTCCCAGTCCTCCAGACACGGGATAAACCAGATGGTATCTTCGTTAAAGCCGATATCACATCCGAGATAGGCAGCCAGAGAACCCGGACCAAAGTCGATATTCAGATTGGGGAAACTCTCTCCGAGGAATTCATGATGCTCGCAAAAATAACGATAACGCGCAACCATTCTTTCTGCATTCTGATATTTATCTTCCATATCTGTCCAGTACAATTCCTGGGGAAGATCATAATATCTTCCCTGACAAATCTGCTCTTTATAGCTGTCCGTAGCCGGTGTTCCGTCATAAAACTTTTCAATATCCGGTTTACGGCAGATCACATGCATAAGCGGTCTTCCCGTGTTGCAGTGATTCCAATAATTTATCCATTTTTCTTTACATTTCGCCCAATCTTTTTTGTACTGGCTGTTCTCAAGGTTCATTTGCTTTGCCCTCCCTGCGTTTTTTTCTTATTCCATCATACGCCAGAAAGCAAAGATTTTCTTCCATAATTCCTCTGACTTTATGTAGTATTTTCTGTTTTAACTGCATCCGGCCACGGGTGTGGACCCGGTATACCGTTTATACATGCGGTAAAAATTGGACATATTCCTGAATCCACAGGACATGGCGGCATCCACCACCGTATACTCTCCCGTCTCCAGAAGCTCCTTGGCCTTCTTTATTCTGAGACCATTCACATAGTCACTGAATTTCTGCCCGGTTACTTTTTTAAAGTACTGTGAAAAATAATTCGGACTCATATAGGCCATTTCCGCGGCTTCAGAAAGCGTAAGCTTATCGTCATAATGCTGATTAATATAGTCAAATACATTGGCCAGACGTTTGATCTCCATGGTCTTTCTGGATAAGGAACGATCGGATTTCTTTTTATCCTGGGAAGAACGGATAAGAAGCGTCAGAATTTTTAAGATATTGGCCTTGATCATCAGCTGATATCCTACGGTATGCTCTTCATCTTCTGCCGCAATTTCCCGCAGGAGATGGTAAATGTCCTTCGTGACCTGTTCGGAAGAAGAAAGTACATTTTTAAAATTTGTCCCTCTCTGTAGAAAAGGTTCCAGATAATCGTAATCCAGTAAGGAAAATCCATTGGCAATCAGCTCCGGCTGAAAAACCATGACCAGAAGCTCCAGACTGTCCTCCACCATCCAGCCGTGGGGTTCCACATTATTAAACAGAATAATATCTCCGTCGGACACCTGGTAGACATCTCCATTCACAAAATATTTGCCCTCTCCATGGATAATATAAGTGATCTCAAAACATGAATGCCAATGATAATGATCCGGACAATTATCTTTTACGGTTAATATTCTATGCTCTATATTGAACGGAAACGCCGACGGCAGCGAAATTTCAGATTTTGTAATGACCATATTGCGACCTTTCTGTTGACTCTGAAAATACATCGGACTTTTGTAAAAGTCCTGCTCTTGTTTGTATTATAAAGTAGTTTTAAAATATGTCAATTGTCCGGTCTATGCAGCTGATGCACATTTTTTCCTGTTCTGAATACACACCGCATGTCCGCGAAACAGATCTCATCCTCCGCTTCCAGCCGCCTGACCTGCCCGCCATCCAGTAGGTTTCCGTTCAGCCGCGTTCCATTCCGGGAATTCAGATCTTCAAGATAATATTCTCCTTCTTTGCAAAAGATCCTGGCATGGAGGCGGCTGACCGTCGGCCTGTCCAGACAGATCTCTACCCCGGCCCGGTGTTTGCCGATCAGCCAGTGTTCTCCCTTTAAGGCAAATTCCTGACCATCTTCGCAGACGAGAAATGCTGTTTTTTCTTCTGAAGGCATCATAAAGGTGCTGAGAATTACAGTTTCATCAGAGGATCGACGGGTATTTTCCGGCTGTACAGTATTTTCCTCCGGACTGCGTTTTTTCAAAAACACTTCCGCTGTATCCCGGCCTTGCCCGTTTTCCCGCTCCTCTTCCGACGCAGTATTTTTCTTTTTTTCCGTTGTTTTCTCTGCCCTTTTCTTTTCCCGGCCACTCTGCTGCCATCGAAAACAAAGCTCCATCACAACCAGCGCTCCCAACGCCATTACAAGCACTGCAGCTGCGGCAAGCAGCCACCCGAGAGACAGATGGCGTCCGTTCCGAAAATATACCACGCACTCCATAAGTACCAGGCCAAGAAGGACTCCCAGGCCGCATAAAAGGCTGGCTTTTTTCGGCCAACGGATGCCCTCTGTTTTTTCTTCCTCCTCCGAGAAAAAAGACTGGAGGGCCTCCCTTCGGAGCCGTTGTTCCTTTGTCTCTTCTGCAGCGCTGTCTTCCTTATATAGCCCGGCATGCAAAAGGGGCAGCTCCTCAGCAGACAATACGCGGGCTTTTGGCGTACTGTATGCCTTCGGGGATATTTCTGTTTCGGGCTGCGCTGCAGACTCCTTTAAAAGGCCCGCAAAGGCCTCCCGGTCAAAGGTTTCCTCCACCGCCAGGCGATACAGCCCGTAACCCAGGTGTATCGCCTCCTGATTCCGATGATCCATATGTTCCAGCACATACTCTCCAAACGTCAGAAATGTGGTATGAAAGCTTTTCATCTGCCCAAAATCGCATAGGAATCCAACACCATCGTTTTCTGTTTCCAGAAAAATGCAGTCCGGTTTCAGCACCAGATACTCACAGGGGAGCAAAAACCTTTCCATATGCTCCATAGTCTCTTTCAGCGCTTTCAGTATTCTCTGTAAAAGCTCTACGGTAAGACTGCCTTCTCCGATAACCTGGGTAATGGTATGTCTGGAAGTTACATCCCAGCAGATACTCAGCTTACCGTCTATCGTCTGCCCGTGGCAGGGCAGAATGCCGGGAATTTTATTTCTGAGACACATCTGCAGGGGATAGCCAAAAAAGGCTTCCTCATGCTCTGTGTCACAGCAGACCTCCACCCGATATAAATCTCTCTGATAACGAAGTTCCATATTTCTCACTCCTGCCCTTTTACCAGTGCCGTTATTCCTTTGGCCTTTCTCAGAAAGGAAGCCGGTGTCAGTGCCTCTCGTTTTACTGTAACCGTAAAATCCATAGCCGAAATGCCTGCCAGCGGACTTATGCTTCCCCGAATCTCTATCTCGGCACACTGAGAAGAAGAGGAGGTGCGGGCCTTAAGCTGTCCCACCGGCAGTGCCTGCTGTTTTTTCAGCTCTTCCCACCTCTCACCAGCTGTATTTTCTTTTTCTCCTTCCGTAATCCCGGTCAGCGCACATTCCCAGGCAGCCGCTGTATACCAGCTGACATGATGCAGATAAAACAACGTCTGCAGCAGCAAAAAGCATACCAGCAGACAGACCGGCACCACAAAAACAGCTTCCACCGTCAGACTTCCTTTTTTTCTAAAACCATCCATAACAACAACCTCCCACATATGCCGCCAGTACAAAAGGCACAAAGGGCAATTCTATGTCTTTTTCCACAACATTTCTTCGCCGGAACAGAATTATCCACACAGCCGCCAGAAAAAGAGCAACTCCAAGAAGGATAACCTGCTGCCCTGCCGACAGATACACCCCCAGAGCCACAAACAGCCAGGCATCTCCCTGACCAATTTTCTCCCTGCTAAGCACAGACGACGCAAGAAGCAAAAGTCCCGGCATAAAACGCCATACCATAAGTGTTCCCGAAACATCTTTTAAACCGCCGTCCACTACACCAGCCACTGTCTGCGCCAGAAGAAGCGGCATACTCACATATCCTGTCCTGGCATCTAGAAACGCCTGTACCAGCAAAAAAGCACAAAGCCAGCCCTCTGCCATCAGTGCAGTCCTCTCGCGCAGCGGCTGCACAGAGGAAGATCTGTCACAGAGGATTTGAGTACAGCCTCCGGGCTGCGTGAAAGCCCTGCGCAGTCTGTACTGCTATGGTAATGACTGCCGTTTTCACTAACATATACCACACTTCCCGAAAAGCCCCGGCAGCATTTGTCACAGGCGGTATAGTGCTCTCCCTCCCGGTTTTTTGCTGTCCTGGCCATAGCCGTGCTCATCGCTGTCAGATGGATATCGAGATAACTGCAGTCTGCGCTGGTATGATAAGCTTCACGGTTATCGCTGATATACACGATCTGGCAGTCATCACCCTCCCCTGCAAGCCCCAGATCTCCATCATAACCGGTCCAGGGACGCACCTTGACCTGTGCAGTCAGCCACATCTTTCCCGCCCCGGGGAAGGCGATCTTTGGTGTATACGTATATACTCTGCATAAAGTGCCGTCACCGCCGCTTTCTGCATCATTCTGTTCCAGTGCCCGGTACACCGCTGCTTTTTCCGCGGTCTCCAGAAGCTTCTGTGTCATATTTATCTGCCGGGCATACACGGGGATGTAACAAAAGACCGCCAGCATCGCCAGAAGAAAGACCGGAAGAAGCATTGCTGCCTCAGCCGTCAGACTGCCTTTCTGAAACACACAGGGCAGCACCCTGAAGGGGAATGGGGTAAATATACGTTTTTTGGGGAAAAACGAGATTTGTTTCGCCTGAAGAGAGAGTGTAATTTGTTTTAAATACGAAAAAATATGCCTTTCTGAGAATTTTCTCCCCCAGGGTACCGCCCTGTGTGTTTCAGTTTTCATAGCTTCTGTACTCCTTTGCACTGATGGATCCGATACCTTTCACAGTCGTGCGGATCTCCGCTTCCACCGCATGGACACAATGATCCAGAGAAAAAGTATCACTGCCCGGTCTGGACCGCATGCCGGTCTCTACCATATCCATTCCCCGTGACAGACAGTCCTGGTCTGCCTTCATGCCCAGAAGAAGCTCCAGGTACGCTGTATAAGTCAGCCCTTTCTGCCCCTGGGAATCCTTCTGCGCCCGCTTATTTCCCACAGCGGAAAGTTCTTTCAAAGACAGCTTCCAGGTCGTCCTATCCTTTGTTAACGGTACTTTTCCGCCCGCCAGCAGTGTCCGCACATCTTCCAGACTTTCTCCGTAGGCCCAGCACACACACAGCACACCGGCGATCAGTTCTTCGGCCACCGGTACTGCCAGTGCCGCTGAGATAGAAGCTGCCATAGTCCTTACCTTTGCCATACTGGCAGCATCCTGTTTAAGATACAAGAGATTGGAGCCTTCCCGAAGCAGAAGCAGTGCCTCCACTGCCTTTTTCAGATTCTCTTTGTCACTTTTTTTGCCGCCGATCACATACTCCAGCTGCCAGGACAATGCTGCTTTTTCCCCGGGAGATACAAATGAGGACAAATGACTGACAAGATAACGGTCAAACTGCAGATGATCGGTGGTTTTGTGGGATTGTGCCGCAGAAACAAGTCCTATACCCTGTTCCTTCTTCCGACCGGACAAAAGGCTGCTGCTTTGCACCTTTTTCTGCGACATCGTAGCATCCGCCGGCATGACAAGTCCCAGAATTCCTTTTTTCTGCAGTTTTTTTATGGTCTCTATGGGATTGTCCTTTATTTTCTCCGCCGCATCGTCTTTGCTTCCCTCTGCATCTTTGCCCGCTCCTTTTTCCATTTCGCCTTCCTGGGCTTTTTCCACGGCATCCTGATACTTATCACAGGCTTCTTTTACATCGGCCTGCGTCTCCCCTGTTTTCTTTTGCCGGCTGCTGAGATTGATCTGCTCCTTTACCAGATTCAGGGCATCTTTTGCCATAACAGACTGGCCCACCTGCACAGCCTGCCGGTAAAAAGCTTCTCCCTCCTGATCCGTGGCCAGGGTGTAGCTATGAAGCACAGCCTGACATTCCCCAAGCCCCCACAGATTTGTGGCAGAGGAGTTTTCGCCCCACAAGATACCGGCATTCTTTTCCATACAGTCAAGCATCAGCCCCGGACGAAATTGCGAAGCCCCAAATCCCGCCTCCATAAACAGCAGGTCGTATTCCTGAAACAGTACAGAATCATAGCGAGAAAACAGGTCGAACATACTCTGTCTTGCAGCCGCTTTGACTATGGCTCTGGCCCCCTGGTACCGCGCAGACAAAAGCACAGCACCAAGAAGCAGCAAAAGTGTGGAAAGAAACAGCAGCAGATATACTGTGATACTGCCTTTTTTCTTCATTTCCGGTTCTCCTTATACAGATGTTGCCTGATTTTTGATCTTAGTCAGCGTAGTCTTCACAAGACTGGTGATCTGTTCCTTGAAAAGAAGCACGAGACTGATCAGTACCACAAGGATCAGGATGATCTCCACCACACCCACACCGGATTCATCTACCCAGAATTTTTGCATAATATTTAGCATATTCTTCATGTTTTTCCCTCCTTTCTCAAAAACTTATGCATAAAAGGATACGACTGCCGGAAACAACACAAGCATCAGCACGACCACCAGCATCAGCATCATCGGCATCAGCAGTTTCGTGCCAGCCTCATTTCCCGTGATTCTGGCTCGCCTCTGTCTCTCGGCAAAAGCCTTTTCTGCCTCAGTCTGCAGCATGGACAACAATTCAGCATTTCCCTTTTTACGGTTCTGCAAAAGCATACCGCAGAAGCTTCTGTATTCCCACAGTCCGCTTCTGTCACCAAAACGCTGTATAGCCTCCGTTTCCGATATGCCCCTCTCCATCTCTCTTACCAGAAGCGCGCATTCCTTTTGCAGAATATCCGGTTCTTTCTTTCCGCAAGCCTGAGCCATACAGGCAAATGCCTGAGGCAGACTCATTCCCGCTCCCAGATACAGTGTGATTTGGCTGACCAGTACAGGATATTCCCGTAAAAGCGCTTCCTGATACGTTTTCTTCCGACGCAGCTTTTCTTCCTGTTGTCTTAAGGGAAGAAACAGGCCGATCAGCAGTACTGCTGCAGCGATCAGGGGCACAGGGTTGGTTCCCCGGCGATACCAATACAGCTTTCGCCCATCAAGGGAAGCAGGGAGCTCATAATACGCTCCTGTTTTTTCCTCATCCGCCTCCATAAGCGCCCTCGACAAACCAAGTTCATCCTCCGGAGGGAAGACTGTAACTGTTTTGTGATACCACCGTGCCTGCTGCTGGCATTCCAGGGAAGCTTCCAGCTGAATATCCACACCATTTTGGGGAATGTTTTCTCCCAGCGTACCATCGTAGGAAAGATATTCCGGCTTATTGCTGTTCCAGCTGACAATGACCTGGCCATCCTGCGCTGTTGCAGGCATGTACAAAGGTATGCGCACACAGGAAAGCGTTTCATTTTTACCTTTCAGTCCCTGTTCCAGTTCTTTTTCTGCTGCCAGAAACAATGCTTCCAGTTCTTCCTCTGTCAATTCCCTGGCTGACACGCTGACGGTGACCTGCATCCTGTTCTCGCCGTCGTCTGCCACCATTTTTTCCTCCCGGGCCTCCTGACCGCTTTCGGGCCTTAAAAGTCGCTGTACAGGATGACTCTGCAGCTTTTGTATCACCAATGTCCCCGCAAAAAGGATCACACCCGCCAGAACAACAATCACTGCGTAATACTGCAGCAGCATTTTTTTATGTTTATCCATCTGTTTGCCCTCATACACGGATAGCCGTTATGCGGCGCCCCCAGAACCAGGACAAAAGGTACAGTCCCAGGCATACCGTCATCATGATTTTTCCCGCCGTCGTGGTATAAAACACCATCATATACTCCGGGGATGTCCATCGCAGATACAAAAGAATACCAAACGGCACAAGACTCATGACATTTTGCTCCATTCTTCGGGATGCGATCTCTGCCAGAATATCTTTTTCTGTTTCCTGTTTCTGCTTCATATGACTCACGGTAAGATTCAGGATACGATCCAGTTCTCCGCCCCTTCTTTTTCCCGCGGCAAACACTCTGGCAAATTCCCGGATTTCTTCCACATCACTTCTTTCTGCCAGACCCAGAAACAGCTCTTCCAGCGGTACACTGACCCCCATCTGGCCTTCCATATACATAAGCTCTTTGACCATGAGGTCCTGTTCACCGGCTAGTTTTCTCATGTCTCTTCTGCTCTCCTTCAGCGCACTTTCTGCCGAATACCCTGCTCTGAGCGCCACCACAAAAGCTTCCATAGCCGGGACAAAAGTATCCAGAAGTTGCCTCTTTCGTTTATCCACACACCATTGTCTGAGCATACGAAAATAGAAAAAGAGTGCCGCAGGAAACATGACAAACGACCACAGCGAATCATACAAAAGCAGACTCAGCACTGTGTAACCTGCCAATGCCGCCCCCAGATACATGATCCATTCCTTCAGAGAAAAGAAATACCTGTCATATGTGATCTTCATGGGCATGTTCTTCTCTTTCCCATTTCTCTCCATTTTTTAATTCTCCGGTTTTCTTAAGCACCCCATCCTTCCAGTCCCTTTCATACAGCATATGCAGCATCACCTGACCGTCCGCAAATCCTTCTACTTCAGCCACCGACATAAGCCTTCGTTTTTTGTCTCTTCCTCTGCCCAGTTGTACAAAAATATCAATTCCCGAAGCGATCTGCCTTCGAATAGCTTCCAGGGGCATATCCATACCCATAAGCGCCATGGTCTCCAGCCTTAAAAGCATATCCCGGGGATTATTGGCATGGGCCGTGGACAGTGAGCCTTCATGCCCCGTATTTAGCGCCTTTATATGGACTCCCTATTCTCCCATCATGCATAAATACAATATCTGTACATAATATACAGTGTATATAACGTTATTATCTTGCCATTTCACAGCTACAAAAAGAAAAGAGAGCCTTTCACAGCCCTCTTTCACATCGACTTTCTCATTCATTTATCATACTCAACATTTTTTCAACCAATATCTCTAAACTTTTTCCCAAAAATGGGACAAAGTCTGGTATTGCACCAAATGCCATCCCGATCATTATCATTCGACCACATTCCCTTGCAGATTCCAATGCAAATCCATAACTCAAAACACCTGTCAGAATAAAAATAATTGATAAAAAATAAAGCAAAATATTTCCCAACATCATCGGAATTTTTAAAAACCAGTGAATCAATGTCATTACTGCAAGAACCAAATATAAAAACACCTTAATTATGTACTTAACAAACATTTTTTATCCCTCACTTTTTTATCTTTCCGGACAGCAAGAATCTTGCCATCCGGACTTCCACTTTTTTGCTATCCGGACTGCAAAATTCTTGCGTTCCGGACTTCCACTTTTTTGCTATCCGAACTGCAAAATTCTTGCTGTCCAATACAGAGCATTATCCTTTCATGTATATCAATTCCGCCAAAATCATCTCTTCTGCATCATGATAAATGGTATTCATCCGCCTTGCCCATTCCATGTTGTCCTGCCTTTTTAATTTCTCTGTAATTCCTTGTTTCTCCATCATTTGTTTTACTAATCGTTCTTCCCTATCCCTTGCTTCTATATCAATCTGATTCAAATGCTCTACAAGTTTTCCTTGCAGCAATAATATTTGATATTTTGCCTTTCTGTGTTCCTGTAAATAGCTTTTACGAAGCATCCCATATTTCCCATAAGTTGGTTCGGTATCTGCCAGTGTCAATTCCGGTAAATAATAATCGCCACATAACATATAAGTAATTCCATTTTTCTTATCATAAATTTCGTTCTGCATAAAATATTCTCCTTTTCTTCCTATAATTGGTCGTACATCTTCAACAGTGTTCCTTTTTTCATTTGACTATATTTCTCTTGTAATTCTTCATATTTTTTCTGAAGATTTTCATAATCGCTTTTCGGAACACTATCAGATAATTTCTGTTCTAAACTCTTAATCCGTGCTTCCTGTGCTTTTGCAATAGCATCGCTTTTAGGATTTCGCAATACCTTTCCCTGTTGCTTTTCCTTCAATTCCATCATTACTTGTTTCACATTCGGATTATTATAGAAAAAACCTCTGGAAAGTCCTGTTAGTTTTGTAAGTTCAGCAACAGAAATTTTCACATTTTTTCTATACATTGTTTCAATAGCTGTTATTGCTGTTTCCGTCATTTCCGCACTTTTTTCTTTTGCCAGTGCTACCATTTTATCGTGTTTCTGCATTTTCCTTTTCCCTCCTGTATTGTGCTAATAATTCATTCATTTCATCCCGTACAGCCTTTGTATCCTCCGCCAATGCTTCGTTTCTTAACCGCCTATAGTGTGGTATGGTTCGTGTATCCTTATGCCCCAGCAGCCTTGCAATGCTATCATCATCTAATTTCATTTCTGTAAGTTTCACTCCAAATGTATGTCTAAAACGATGTGTACGAAATTCAAAATAATTTCCATTATCATCCCTGATATCATTTTCATAAATCATGATACTTACATGATATTTCAGCATCGAATCCGTATATAATTTTCCATTATCTTGCAGAAAAATATATTCCGAATCCGGATGCTCCTTTTCTGAAACCTCTATTGCTTTTCTAATCAATTCCGCTAACTGATCGCTGACCGGTCTTTTGTATTTCCTTGTTTTCTGCTGGACAATAGTTATAAAATAATGTCCAGATTTTTCAGATAAGCAATCCCTACGCAATGTCAACGTATCCTCAATTCTTGTACCGAGCATCTGATGTATTATTAAACATCTTCCTAACTGGGGCTTTAATTTTGTTAATGCACTATTAAATCTCCTGATTTCTGCATCCGAATACGCTTCAGGTAAAGCATTGTCATATGCTCTGCAATCACTGGACAGAAAAAGGTTGCATAAATTTTCTATTTCCAGTTCCCGCCCAATTTCATCCAGCAGATTATCCAAAACCGACAGTTCTGTCGTATAACTGACCGATGTAAGACCGGTATCAGTCTTTATATAAACCAGATAATCCTCTATCATATCCCTGCTAATTTCTGTGAAATGCCTTACTTCTGGGAACCGATCATGCATGAAGCCAGCGAACCGACGAAATCCACGCAATTCACCTTTTATACTCCCCATTGCTTTTGTCTGGCAGTGACTATACAATATTTTCTTTATTATCTCCTTAAATTCTTTCTGCCTGATCTCACGAAAATCTAATCTATATCTGCCACGAATCGGATTACTCCTTGGCACAATATCCAACTTTCTCATATCCCATACATCCTTTTCATTTTCTGGAATATCTGCTGTTTTACACTTCACAACATACTCATAATACATTTTCAGAAAAGAAACCTGAGCGCTACTTTGTTGCCCAACGCTTTGCCTATCCGGTCTATTTCTTCTAACATACAGCGCCAATCCTTTTTTATATAAAAATGCTTTATAGCTTCTCTCCAGTTCTTC
>CALZMS010000009.1 GCA_945788595.1 uncultured Lachnospiraceae bacterium | reverse complement strand
TGGCAAGCTATATAACACTTACTTTGACAGATTCGAACTATCGAGTTCTTTTTCCTATAGTTCAAAGGCGTCAGGCAAGCCCCTTCCTTAGGAGGCGGTCGCTCTATCCAGCTGAGCTACAGAGACACTTTTTATAATAATAAACTGTGCCGAAAGCACATATACGGCTTACCGGATATACTATACCATATCCGGCAGCTGTTTTCCATGAAAAAATCAAATCCACCCGGCATTTCTGTCAGAAATTGATCTGCCCTTGCAGCCAGACGTATCCTTTGAACCGGAATCCGACCTGCGGAGTGCCGAGAAGATCTTTTTTGTTAATGCAGACGTCAAAGGGAATATCGTTGCAGTTCAGCCCCAGCTGTACCACGGTCTCACCGGTTTCATTATTCACCGTTTCCATGATATCCACGATTTCTCCCAGAACCTGATACTGATCGCATTCAATACCACAGGGAATGAAAAAGCTGTCCACGATGGTCAGGATATCTTCCTTTTCCAGTCGTTTGGTGATCATGGAATACGTATCAATATCCTCCATGGTCAGACTTTCCATGGCTCTTTCATCGCCTTTTTTTGCCGCCTCCAGAAGCTGTGTTCTCTCACTGGTCTGTCTGCGGCTTTCTGTCAGCACACGCTCCGACTTATAAATAGGAAGAATGACCTTTCCCTCGGAAGCTAGGCCTGACAGGGTAACGGAGGTATGTTTCGAAGGAAACAATCCCTTTTCCACACGGTCCAGGTATTCGCCTACATTCTGCAAAAAGAAAAACAATGTGGATCCCGCGCGGACGTCCTCACATGCACCTGCATAGGATTCCCTACCGCCATGCTTTTCCACGCCTACTTCCTCTCTTGTAGAGATTCCGGTACCGCGAAAATAGGGGAAGTAATACTCCGGATGAAAGTTATCCTCATCATCGTACTCTCCGCAGAGAGTTATCCCCACATCACATCCGTAGGATCTGGATAATTCCGCCATCAGACGGTGATCCTGTGTTTCAATCACTTTTTTTTCATCATAATGGCGGATTACATCCTGTAAAATGATATCAATGTCCGTTTTTCGAACCAGATTGGAAAATCCAATCGATTTCAAATAACTGTGCACTTGTATCCTCTTTTCTATTTTTTAACAGCTATTCACTGTTTCCGATTATTTTTTCTTTTTCGGAACCAGTTTTTCTTTACCGCCCATGTACGGCTGCAGTACTTTCGGAATATTTACTGTGCCATCTGCGCACAGATTATTCTCCAGGAAAGCGATCAGCATACGCGGCGGAGCTACTACAGTATTATTCAGTGTATGAGCCAGATATTTCTTGCCATCCTCACCGTTTACACGGATTCTCAGACGTCTGGCCTGTGCGTCGCCCAGGTTGGAGCAGCTGCCAACTTCGAAATATTTTTTCTGACGCGGGGACCATGCCTCTACGTCGCAGGATTTTACTTTCAGATCTGCCAGGTCACCGGAGCAGCACTCCAGAGTTCTTACCGGAATATCCAGAGAACGGAACAGATCTACAGTATTCTGCCACAGTCTGTCATACCACATCTTGCTCTCTTCCGGCTTGCAGACAACGATCATTTCCTGCTTTTCGAACTGATGGATACGGTAAACGCCTCTCTCCTCGATTCCGTGAGCGCCTTTTTCCTTACGGAAGCAGGGAGAATAGCTGGTCAGAGTCTTCGGCAGCTCTTCCTCCGGAATGATCTGGTCGATAAATTTACCGATCATAGAATGCTCACTGGTACCAATCAGATACAGATCCTCACCTTCGATCTTGTACATCATGGCATCCATCTCAGCAAAGCTCATAACGCCGGTAACTACGTTGCTGCGGATCATGAACGGCGGTACGCAGTACGTAAAACCTCTGTCAATCATAAAATCACGGGCATAGGAAATTACTGCAGAATGCAGTCTGGCGATATCGCCCATCAGATAGTAAAATCCGTTTCCGGCCACACGTCCGGCAGCGTCCAGATCAATACCGTCAAAACTTTCCATGATTTCTGTATGATACGGGATTTCAAAATCCGGTACCACCGGCTCGCCGAATTTCTCAATCTCAACATTGTGAGAATCATCCTCGCCAATCGGTACGGACGGATCAATAATATTCGGAATTGTCATCATAATGGTGCGGATGCGTTCTTCCACCTCTTTTTCGCGAGAAGAAAGCTCCTCGATACGGTCAGCAAAGGATGCAACCTCTTTTTTTACAGCTTCTGCTTCCTCAAATTTCTTCTGACCCATCAGTGCGCCGATCTGTTTGGACATTTTATTTCTCTGGGCACGCAAATTCTCTACTTCCTGCTTGATCTCACGGTTTTCTTTATCCAGATCAATAACCTCATCTACCAGCGGCAGCTTGGCCATCTGAAATTTATTTTTAATATTCTGCTTTACCACTTCCGGGTTTTCACGTACAAAGCGAATGTCTAACATTTTTTTCCTCCTGCTTGTTCCTTTTTCTTTAGCTTTATTTTGTTTTATTTCCTATTATAATGTTTTTCTGTGCAAAATCTGTTTAATCATATAACAGAACTCTGCTTTTTGCAAGTATTGCCTGATTATTCCTCATCTATACTGTCAAGTCCGCTGTTTACAGCTATCTTCAGTGCCTGGATTTCCTCATCACTGAGCATGATATAGGATTCACCCTTTACGATTTCCTTTAAATACAGGAAACAGTTATCACGGCTGTGAATCGCGTTCAGAATATAACCGGAATTTGACTTGTCCAGATTAGCCAGCGCAAAACTCATCTTACCACCAACATCATCGAAAGCGTCATATTTTACAATTCCGTACTTTGTCAGTGTTTTCGCCTGGGTATTTCTGATCATATCCAGAATCTGATGATCCATGTTGATCTGGCTTTCTAATCTGTCTATAGTTTTGAACTTATTTGTGAACTTTTTTTCAAGAGAGAGACCATCTGCCCCTTTCATAAATTGTTTGTATTTTTTATGCAAACGATGCACAGAGACGGTAAGATTCAGCGTAGATATCAACATAATAACCGTAAACGCCAACAAAAGTACCGTCAACACCGTTCCCAGTGTGGTATCTGCAAATATATTCATTGCATTTCTCCTTATTTTATTCCATAGAATTCATAATATCCAAAATCCGCTCCAGTTCTTCATCTGAATAATATTCTATTTCTATTTTTCCTTTGTGTTCTGTACGCCGGTTAATGGATACTTTCGATCCAAAAATTTCTTTCATGCGTTCTTCCATATTCTGATAGATTTCCGCATGAGAAAGTTCTTTTTTTACCTTCTGCGGCTTTGGTGTAAGAATAAGCTTGACCAGTTTTTCCGTGTCACGGACACTGAGATTCTCCTCAAAAACTCTCTGTGCGCCTGCATACTGTGCATCTTTATCCTCGATTGCCAAAAGAGCACGCACATGACCCGTCGTCAGCTTCTCATCGACCAGCATCTGACTGACTCTCTCATCCAATTTTAACAGTCGCAGAGAGTTTGTGACAGCTGTCCGGCTTTTTGATACTCTCTTTGCTATTTCTTCCTGCTTCAGATGAAATTCCTCCATCAGACGCTTATAGGCCATCGCTTCTTCAATCGGATTGAGATTTTCTCTCTGGATATTTTCAATAAGAGAAATCTCTACGATTTCCTGCTCCGTATAATCCTTGATGACAACCGGAACTTCCTTCAAGCCTGCCATCTTGGCAGCTCTCCAACGTCTTTCACCGGCTATAATCTCATAATAATCCTCATTTTTTTTCACAACCAGCGGCTGGATCACACCATACTGCTGAATAGACGCACTTAATTCCTGCAAAGACTCTTCATCGAAGTTTTTTCTGGGCTGTTCTCTGTTGGGTTCAATCAGGGAAAGCTTTATCCTCTGTTCCACCGGCTTTTCCACGATTTTTTCAACAATCTTTTCCACAACCTTCTCTTCTTTTTTCACTTCCTGTCTGGTAGCTGCTTTCTGATGGGAACTGCTGGACTGAATCAACGAATCCAGACCCTTTCCCAGTCCTCCTTTTTTCACTGCCATTGTTTTTCTCCTTTATTTAGTCGTTATCCGGCCACGCCATAACTTCCTCTGCAAGCATACGGTAACTTTCCGCACCTGTAGAACGGGAATCATACAGATTAATAGGCAATCCATGACTGGGAGCCTCTGCCAAACGTACATTTCTCGGAATAATTGTCTTATAGATCATCTGCTGAAGGTTATCCTTAACATTTTCTACCACCTGCAAAGAAAGATTCGTCCTTGCATCATACATGGTAAAAACAACCCCCTCGATCACCAATTCCTCATTCAACCGATCATGTACCAGATCAATCGTATGCATAAGCTGTGCCAGCCCCTCTAGGGCATAATATTCACACTGAATCGGCACCAGAACAGACTTTGCCGTCGTCATAGCGTTAATAGTCAACAGATTCAGAGACGGCGGACAATCAATAATGATAAAATCATACCTATCTTTGATATTTTCCACAGCATTACTCAGAATATATTCCTTATCATCCATTCCGATAAGTTCGATCTCCGCTCCTGCCAGATTCACATTCGACGGAATAATACTGAGATTATCAATAGGAAGCTCAATAATACAGTCCTCAGCCGAACACTCCCCTAAAATCAGCTCATATACCGTATTTTCCAGATCATCCTTATCCACCCCTAGTCCACTGGTGGTATTTCCCTGCGGATCCATATCAATAGTCAGAACCCTCTTTCCAGCCTCCGCCAGACACGCAGACAAATTGATCGCCGTGGTAGATTTACCAACTCCACCCTTCTGATTTGCTATCGCGATTATTCGATCCACTTTATACTCCTTTTCCTCATACATAGTATTTTTCAAATCGTCACGTTTTCAGTATATCACCATAGAAATGCAATATCCACTGAAAAATGGGTTATTTCACTAATTTTGAGACAATTGCAGAAATACAATGTTTCACGTGAAACATTTTTAGTGTGTTTCACGGATATTTGCATGAATATAATCTGTGGAAAATAATTTATCATTATTAAATCATTAATCATGCTTGTAATTATCGTGTTTTTTTCTCGTTCATTTCAAATATTGTGTCGAATTACGAGATATTTTCTCATTTTATAATTATTCTTCTATTTCTTAATCAACATTATTCTCCATGTTTTATATCATCTATACATATTATTGCTAATTATATTATAAGCAATGACATCGCCATTTCAAAAAAAAGATATGTTTCACGTGAAACATAATTACTTTTTAATAAAAAAAGATTTCCTATACTTAATCACTCCATAAATTACAATCCAAATCATATTTCAAGAAACAGAAAGCAATCATTACCACTGATTTTAGAAACAGTGGTAATGATTGCTTTCGTCCATCTTAAATTACTTACATTTTCAAAATCTCTATTACAAAATATAAAATCAATCCCATCAATTTCACATTTTAAGAACAGGAAGCAAGAATTATCCCCTAATTTTCAAAACACTGGCAGATTTCAGCCGCTTTTCCGAGCATAGCTGCCCTCGGAAAGTGACTGTCTGAGCCGCAGGCGAATTTCACTTTCCGAAGGCTAACAGGCAGCGCAGGAAAAGCGGCTGAAATCAATGTGTTTTGAAAATTAGGGGATAATTCTTGCTTCCGTACGTCTTAAAAGTCACCCCCAAACCAAAAAGAGTGCCGCCCATAAGCAACACTCTCCAAAAATCACCCCAGCGGCTCCTTCGAAGGCATCCCCGCCTTCCTCGGATACTTCTTCGTCGTCTTTCCCATCTTCCGAAACACAACCAGCGTCCTCTCCATATCCGTATCCGCCAGCAAAAAATCCTTCTCCACTTCCATCTCCGTCTGCAGCAAATGCAGCGCCTTCTTCGCTCCCAGAATCTCCTCCCGGAACTTACCCGACTTATACGCCACAAAACAACCGCCAACCTTCACAAAAGGCATACAATATTCCAAAAGCGTACTCGTATTTGCCACAGCCCTCGATGTGCAAACATCAAATTGCTCTCTATAAGATTCATTTCTGGCCATTTCTTCCGCCCGACCATGCACAGCCGTAATCTTCAGCAATCCCAGCTGCTCGATCACTTCCTGCAAAAATGTAATCCTCTTATTTAAAGAGTCCATCAGCACAAACTCCGTCTCAGGATAAAGAATTTTCAACGGAATTCCCGGAAATCCGGCACCTGTCCCCAAATCAAGCACTTTATCCACAGCAGAAAAGTCACAGACCATAGAACCACAGGCACTATCCACAAAATGTTTGATCACCACCTCATCAAATTCCGTGATTGCCGTCAGATTCATCTTTTCATTCCATTCAACCAAAAGCTCATAATATCTGACAAACTGATCCGTCTGCAGATCCGTCAATTCCCAACCGACTTTAGCAAACGCCTCTTTTATACGAGATTTTTTCTCATTCATCGCGTTTTCTCCTATACTGTTCCAGATAAACATGCAGCACAGAAATATCCGCCGGTGAAACTCCCGCAATACGGGAAGCCTGACCGATATTAGAAGGACGGAAAGCTTTCAGCTTCTGCACCGCCTCGATCCGAAGGCTCTTTACATCATCGTAATCAATATCCTCCGGGATTTTTCTGGCCTCCATTTTCTTAAACTGCTCTACCTGTTTTAACTGTCTTTTAATATATCCCTCGTACTTGATCTCAATATTTACCTGCTCTTTAACATCCTCTGGAAGCTCCGGGCGTTCCGGATCGATGGGCAAAAGCATCTCATAGCTTAGCTCAGGTCTCTTAATCAGCTCATCCAGCATCATACCACTGTTAAGCGGAGTAGATTCCAGCTCTGCCATCAATTCCTGCACTTCCTTTGAAGCAGCCACATGCACCTGCTTTACCCTGGCAATTTCTTCATCGATCAGCCTTTCCTTCAGCCGCAGTTTCTCCATTCTCTCCTCTGAAATCAAGCCGACTCTATATCCTTTTTCCGTCAGTCTGCGATCCGCGTTATCCTGACGCAGCAAAAGTCTGTACTCCGCCCGACTGGTCATCATACGATACGGTTCATGATTTTCCTTCGTCACCAGATCATCTATCAGCACGCCAATATACGCTTCTGATCTATCCAGAACCAGCATTTCTTTTCCGAGAATTTCCATCGCAGCATTGATTCCTGCCACCAATCCCTGTGCAGCTGCTTCCTCATAACCGGAGCTTCCGTTAAACTGTCCTCCCGAGAATAATCCTCGTATATTTTTAAATTCTAGTGTATTATTCAGCTGGATCGGATTGATACAGTCATACTCTATCGCATAAGCATTTCGCACGATCTTTGCATGCTCCAGCCCGGGTACTGTATGATACATCTCTTCCTGTACATCCTCCGGCAGAGAACTGGACATACCGCCCACATACATCTCATTTGTATACAGTCCCTCAGGCTCAATAAATACCTGATGCCTCTTTTTATCCGCAAACTTAACGACCTTGTCCTCTATAGACGGACAATATCTCGGGCCTGTTCCCTCGATCATTCCCGAAAAAAGAGGAGATCTGTTGAGATTTTTTCGTATAATATCATGAGTTTCTTCATTGGTATATGTCAGCCAGCAGGAAACCTGATCGATCTGCACACTTTCCGGATCCGTAGTAAAGGAAAACGGCACCACTCTCTTATCTCCAAACTGCTCTTCCATCTTTGAAAAATCAATAGAACGCTTATCCATTCTCGCCGGTGTTCCTGTCTTATACCGAAACATCTCTATGCCATTGGATTTCAATGAATCCGTCAGATGATTCGCAGCCTGCAAACCATTCGGACCGGTATAATTACTTACATCACCATAAATACAGCGGGCTCTGAGATACGTTCCCGTACACAACACCACTGCTTTACAATAATATGTCGCCTGCGAAAAGGTTTTCACTCCTTTAACTTTTCCATTCTCCGTAAGCAGCTCCGTAACCTCTGCCTGCTTTATGGTAAGATGTTCTGTATTCTCGAGAATTTTTCTCATTTCTCGACTGTATTCACTCTTATCCGCCTGGGCTCTAAGAGAATGTACCGCCGGTCCCTTGGAACTATTCAGCATTTTTGACTGAATAAAGGTCTTGTCAATATTTTTTCCCATCTCTCCGCCCAGAGCATCAATTTCTCTGACCAGATGTCCCTTGGAACTTCCTCCTATATTCGGATTACAGGGCATCAAAGCAATACTTTCCACACTTACGGTAAAAATAATGGTCTCCAGCCCCAGTCTTGCACAGGCCAGAGCCGCCTCACATCCTGCATGACCGGCACCGACCACAACTACATCATAGTTCTGCACTAAATTATTCATCTGTTATCTCCAAAAACGATATCTCTACCGCTTCTATTTTCCTGTACAAAATTTAGAAAAGATCTCATTCACCAGATCCTCACCCACAGATTCACCGATGATATTTCCGAGATGCTCATACGCATTCATCAGATCTATGGAATAAAAATCCTCCGGCATCTGATCCGCAATACTATTAAGCACCAGATCAATACTTTGCAGTGTTTCCTCCAGCTCCGCCTTATGACGACTGTTTGTAATAGTAATATTCTCCTCAAAAGAAAATTCACCCGCAAAAAACATCTGCTCCAGCATTTCTTCCAGTTCCTTCAGTCCCTTCTCTTCCGCCGCGGAAAAAGCAAGGATCGGCCGATCTGTCTTTTTGCGTAACAGCTCCAGACTTGTCTTTTCTTCCAGATCTGTCTTATTTAACAATACCACATACTTTTTATCCCGTATACTGGAAAGTATGTCTTCATCATCCTGATCAAACTCCGTAGAAGAATCCACCACAAACAGAATAAGATCTGCCTGGTTAGCATACTGTCTTGCCTTATCTACACCGATTTTTTCCACTACATCCTTTGTTTCCCTTATACCTGCAGTATCTGCAAGACGCAGAGCCACTTTTCCCAACATGATCTGTTCTTCCAGCACATCCCTTGTGGTTCCCGCAATATCCGTGACAATGGCTCTGTCCTCTCCCATCATCATATTCAGAATAGAGGATTTACCTGCATTTGGTTTTCCAAGAATTACTGTGCGTATACCATCTTTGATCAACCGTCCATTTCCGTAGGAATGGATCATTTTCTTTACTTCATCCTTTATAGGAAGTAAAGCTTCTTCAAGCTGTTCTCCATAACCATCAATACTGATATGCTCCGGATCATCCAGAGCCGATTCTATATAGGCAATATGATACAGTATCGTCTCTCTCATCTTTGTGATCCTGTCATGCAATGATCCCTTTAACTGAGAAAGTGAATTCTGCAGCGCATATTTGCTGTCTGATTCAATTACATCCATAACGGCTTCCGCCTGGGAAAGATCCATCTTACCGTTTAAGAACGCTTTTTTTGTAAATTCACCCGGTTCTGCCGGTCTTGCACCAGCTTTCAATACAGCTTCCAGTACTTTCTGCACGGCCAGAACACCGCCATGACAATTGATCTCCACTGTATCTTCTCCTGTATATGTGCGCGGACCTTTCATCCACATCACCAGGACTTCATCTATACATTCATCTTCATCATACACAAATCCATAATGGATCGTATGAGAAGGAGCTTTTCGAATATCTTTTTTTCCGTTTTTCGAACGATAAACTTTATATGCTACATCCATAGCCTCCAGTCCCGTAATTCTAACTATACCTATACCGGAAGGATTCAATGCTGTTGAAATTGCCGCAATCGTCTGCTTCATTTTTTCACCTGCCAAATAATCACTGTCTCCCATCATCAGACGTCCTTGTCTGGATTAAAAAGACCATTCACGCAATTGATATTACTATAAAAAAGCTCCTGCTTCAACTAAAGCATAAGTAAAGAATTGTTCTTTATCTTCATGCTGCATGAAGCAGGAGCTATACCCTTACTGTTTTAAATTACTTTTCATCTCGCTGATAATAAGCGTTTTTCTTCAGGGTAACTACTACATGTCTGTAAGGCTCATTGCCTTCACTGTAGGTTTCTACAAATTTGTTGCCCTGCAGAGCAGAATGAATAATTCTTCTCTCATACGGATTCATCGGCTCTAAAGATACCGGTTTTCTTGTCTTCTTTACCTTAAAGGCAATATTCTTTGCCAGGTTTTCCAGTGTATCTTTTCTTCTGCTTCTGTAGTTCTCTGTATCCAGTTTTACACGAACATAAGCATTTTCGCTCTTGTTTACCACAAGGCTTGTCAGATACTGCAGAGAATCCAGTGTCTGTCCTCTCTTACCGATCAGAATACCCATATCGTCACCGGCAAAATCGATTTCCAGATTTCCGGTTTCTTTATTATACTGAATACTAAGCTCTACAGCCAGTTCCATAGCTGCAAATACTTCTTTAAGAAAATCCTCGGCAGTTTTCTTAATTGTCGCGATTTCTTCTTCTGAACGTTCTACAACTACCGGTTCCGGCTTCGGCTCACGCTTAGGCTGCTCTTTTCTCGGCTCACGTTTTGCTTCTTTTCTTTCTTCACCGGAAACATTTTTAGATTTCTTATCGAAATTTTTCTTTTTGCCGTTTCTGTTTTTCTGTTCTTTTTTGAACTCAGGTTTTACGGCTTCTTCTTTCTTTTCCTCAGTAACAGGCGCTGCAGTTTCAGCCTTTTTCACCGGTTTTTCTTCTTTTTTCTTCGGCTCCTGTTTCTGTATAGGCTCAGCTTTAACCGTCTCCTGAACTTCTTTCTTTCTGGCACGGATTCTGGCCGGCTTCTTTCCAAATCCTAAAAATCCGGCAGATTCTTTACTGATTACTTCATATTCCAGTTCAAAACTCGGAACCTGAAGTCTGGTACAGGCTTCGTTGATGGCAAGGTCTACGTTATCACCTGTAAATTCCTGAAATTCCATATATCCCTCCTGAATTACACTGTGGTAATTCTCCTACTCTCTTTATTTTTTCTTCTTTTCGTCCAGTCTGCTGAGCATATTGGCCTTTGCGGCGATACTTCCTTCTTTATAATTTTGAGAAGCTCTCTGCACAGCCGCTTCGTCAGAACTTTTTACATTCTTAGCTACAGAAGCGATGTTCTTTGTGTTTCTGTGTACATTGGCAGAAACCTGACTTGAAGACACTTCTTTTTTCTTCTCCATCTTCTTTTCTGCAGCTTCTTTATTCTTACGAACCAGTTCATCCATATCAATATTATTCAGATGACGGTTGATGAAGATCTGCTCTACCGTACGAATCACTGCACCGGCGATCCAGTAAATACCAATACCTACCGGAAGAGTCAGACAGAAGAAAGCACTCATCAGAGGCATCATCAGGTTCATGCTCTTCATGGTAGCTGCTGTAGTATCTGTACCTGATGTTTCCGGCTGCGGCATCAGCTTGTAGTTCAGAAGCTGTGTCACATAAGCCAGTACCGGAATCAGAATAGCGGCAATAACAAGCAGCCATGCACCGGCTTTAATAGAGGATGTGATCAGAGACATAGGAGTATCGGAAATATTCATGCCCAGGAATGTATTTACACGGGCAATTTCATTGGATGTACTCTGGATGAGACCATCCATTCCCTTGAATGCGCTTACATTCTCCAGACTCTGCCACTGGGAAGGACTTAATTTATACAGAAAATCAACAACAGATTCCTTCAGCATCTCTCCGCTCTCGGAATACAGAGGCTGAAGTGTGCTGATCTTATTCTCTGTAACAAACTCTTTGATAATATCAGTGTAACCATTAATGCTGGTGATTTGTTCTACGAGACCGCTGAAAATATTTCTGACGGAACTGATGTATCCCGGAATCTTATAAATTACCTGATACAATGCGAACAGGATCGGCATCTGGATCAGAAGCTGCACACAGCTGCCCGTTGCGGATACGCCGTATTTTGCATATACAGCTTGTGTCTCTTCATTCATTTTTTCCATAGACGCCTGATCTTTTTTATTTGCATATTTTTCACGGATCTTATTCAGCTCAGGAGCCATAACAGAATTCATCTTGCTGAATTTCTGCTGCTTGATCTGCAGAGGAAGCATCAGCAGGTAGATGATCAATGTAAATAAGATGATGGCCATACCTATGTTCGGAATATGCAGAATATCCAGAACCTTATAGATACCCTCCATCAGATACCCCAGAAGTAAAGCAACATACTTTATGATGGGCATCGTTGATTTAGTTAACAGAATATTCAATTTGTTTCCTCCATTCTGTGCACGATATAAAGCACATG
>CALZMS010000008.1 GCA_945788595.1 uncultured Lachnospiraceae bacterium | reverse complement strand
AAGCTTTTTCTCAGCCCGGGTAATCTGCATATTTATGGGTATACCGGACAGCTTCTGTGTCTCACCTTCGGCAATCTCCGTATATTCTGTCACCACTTCGCCAGAGCCAAGCACGTCTTTCCCTACCATACCGTCCGCCAGCTGTACTACATTCACCAGTATCTTTTCAAACTCCTGTCGAAACCAGTCGGCTCTGGCTATCCGTTCTTTTTCACAGCAGGGAAATCCCGCCATCAGAAACAAAGAATGTTCTTTCATAATTCTTCCGAAAAAAAGATGCAGCTCAAGAGACGAAGTCACATAATTATCCATTTTTTCTCAAACCCACATATACTGTTTTCTTTACAGTATATGCAAAAAAGGAATGCCGGTACAGTTTTCACTGCAACACAGCATTCCTTTTTCAACTTTTTACTTACATGTCAAAATGGACTTTTCCGTTGAGATTTCATCTATCCACGACATTTCTTTTCCTGCTTTTCACTTACATGCCAAAATAGATTTCGCCACTGCGGATTCACCGTTCCACAGGCATTTCTTTCCATACGCTTTTACTTACTGCACAACCTTCTCAAAATCGGATGCAGGATGTTTACACCACGGACAGGTAAAGTCAGCCGGAAGTTCTTCTCCCTCATAGATATAGCCGCATACTGTGCAGCGCCATACGGTCTTTCCTGCCGGGGCTTTCTCCTCCGGTTTCGGTTTGATGGAAGACTGATAATAAGCATAGGTTGCAGACGGCTCTGTAGCCAGTACATCCATATCGTCTACAGCAGCGATAAACAGTGTATGGGTTCCCAGGTCCACAGTCTGCTCTACGGTAGCGCTGATATAGGCATTGGTTCCCTCTGTGATATAATAGAGGCCGTTCTCACTGCGCTTGCAGGCTGCATAATCGGCAAATTTATCCACGTCTTTTCCGGACTGGAAGCCGAAATGCTTAAAAATATCAAAAATGATATAAATAGCTTAACAAATCGAAAAATATCAAAGCTGGCTTTCTCACTTAGGATAGAGATATTGAATTTTCCGCTCTCTTTTACCATGTCATGGGTCAAATTACTCTTATTCACCGCGATGCTGATTCTGTTGGGCTCGGAAGTGACCTGACCTGCTGTATTAATGATACAGCCATTGTCTTTACCTCCCACCCGAGCGGTCAGTACGAACAGTCCGTAAGAGAGACTGTACATTGCTTTTTTGTTCATTCTGTATATTCCTCCTTATCAGGCCATAGCTGCGCCGTCAACGCG
Source organism: uncultured Lachnospiraceae bacterium (assembly GCA_945788595.1). Lineage (GTDB taxonomy): Bacteria > Bacillota > Clostridia > Lachnospirales > Lachnospiraceae > UBA11957. The sequence continues at coordinate 12,166 of CALZMS010000008.1, read as the reverse complement.
AACAGTCAGACCGGTTACATAGCTTGCAAGGTCACTTGCCAGGAAAAGACAGGTGTTGACAATATCCATGGATTCACCAACATTTCCTGCACAATTAATAATTCTCAGAACGTACCTCAAAATAGCTCTGGGGATGATTACAGGTCGGACACACCTCCGGTGCCTTGGTTCCAACGATGATATGGCCACAGTTGCGGCACTCCCAGATCTTGACCTCGCTCTTTTCAAATACAGCTGCGGTCTTTACATTATTTAACAGTGTGCGGTATCTCTCCTCATGACGTCTCTCGATCTCAGCCACCAGACGGAACTTATCTGCCAGCTCCGGGAAACCTTCTTCATCTGCTGTCTTGGCAAATTCGGCATACATATCTGTCCACTCATAATTCTCGCCATCTGCGGCAGCTTCCAGATTTGCCTGGGTATCACCGATACCTTTCAACTCTTTAAACCACATTTTTGCGTGTTCTTTTTCATTATCTGCAGTTTTTAAGAAAAGAGCCGCGATCTGCTCATATCCTTCCTTCTTTGCTACGGAAGCAAAATACGTATATTTGTTTCTTGCCTGGGACTCGCCGGCAAAAGCAGCCTCCAGATTTTTCTCAGTCTGTGTACCTGCGTATTTGTGTTTCTCACTCATGTTATTTCCTCCTTATTATTACCCTTCTATTCCTAAAAGACGCCTTTCGCATCTTTGGAAGCAATGTGTCGAGAGCTTTATGCCTGTCCTCTCTGTTCCTTTTCTCTGCATGCCGGGCAAATATAAAATACCTTCAGATCATACGACAATACATCGTCTCCCAGCTGTTTTTTCAATGAAGCCGTCAGATCTTCCAGTGTCACATCTGACAGTTTCCCACAGCACTGGCATACAAGATGATCATGTTTTTCCATTTTGTCATATCTGTCGGGCATTCCCTCCACAGAAACCTTGCGGATCAGCCCCTCCTCCAGCAATCGATTCAAATTATTATATACAGTGGCCAGCACCACCTGCGGATGTTTTTCCTTAAGTCTCTGGAAAATCTGTTCTACAGTCAAATGGTCGCGGGAGGTGTTTATGATAGCAAAGATATCTTTTTCATATTTTGTCATATCTAATCCTTTCTCGTGCTTTGATTGTTCCCATTTCTTTTAGAATAATTCTAAAATCATTATAACCATTCAAAGTGCAAATTGCAAGCACAAACAATCTGACTTGAACTTTTCAAGGGGAATGCTATAATCTCTTGAGAATAATCTTTATTAAGGATGACAAAACTATGACTCGCGATCTTACCAAAGGACCGGTTATGCGGTCCATGCTCCTTTTTGCAGTTCCCATGATTTTGGGCAATCTGTTGCAGCAGGGATACAATATTGCAGACACCTTTATTGTAGGACAGTTTCTCGGTGCCAACGCTCTGGCCGCTGTGGGGTCGTCTTTTACGCTGATGACATTTCTGACCTCCATCATCCTCGGCCTGTGCATGGGCAGCGGAAATGTATTTTCTATGTACTTCGGTGCCAGTAAGGACTCTTCCTTACGGGAGAGCATATGCGCTTCTTTTTTACTAATCACTGTGGTGACCATTTTTCTGAACATTCTGGTATTTATACTTTTGGATCAGCTTTCCATTCTTCTCAGGGTTCCTGAGGAAGTCTGGCCTCTGATGCGGGATTATCTGCTGGTGATCTTTATGGGTATTCCGGCAGTGTTTTTGTATAATTATTTTTCCTCTTTTCTTAGATCTGTAGGAAACTCTCTGGTGCCGCTGATTTTTCTCGGCATTTCTGCTGTGCTGAATATCGGTCTGGATCTGTTGTTTGTGATCTGTCTGTGCCGGGGCGTGGCCGGAGCCGCTGAAGCCACGGTGATCTCTCAGTATGTTTCCGGAGTAGGAATTACCATTTACGCATTGCTTTGCTGTCCACAGCTGCACGCTCTGAAACAGCTGCGTCAGGTTCGCCTTCAGTCTTTGAAGGAAATCACGAACTATTCTTTTCTGACATGTATACAGCAGTCGGTGATGAATCTTGGGATTCTCATGGTGCAGGGACTGGTCAACAGCTTTGGTCCTACGATCATGGCTGCTTTTGCCGCGGCAGTTAAGATTGATGCCTTCGCCTATATGCCGGTACAGGATTTCGGAAATGCTTTTTCTACGTTTATTTCCCAAAATTACGGGGCAAAAAAAGAAGACCGCATACGGAAAGGCCTTAAAGGAGCTGTGCTGGCGTCCTGCACTTTCAGTATATTGGTCTCTGCGGTTGTCTGTATATTTGCCCGTCCACTGATGGGTTTGTTTGTCAACGCGAGTGAACAGGCTATTGTTCTGGAAGGTGTGCGCTATCTTCGCATTGAAGGAGCATTTTACTGCGGTATCGGCTGCCTGTTTCTGCTCTACGGTCTGTACCGCGCCCTCGGCAAACCGGGCATGTCCGTCGTACTCACTGTTGTCTCTCTGGGTACCAGAGTGGCACTGGCCTACCTGCTGTCCTTTATTCCTTCCATCGGCGTAGTCGGTATCTGGTGGTCTGTTCCGATCGGATGGTTTCTGGCGGATTGCGTGGGCGGGTGCTACTATCTTGTCCGGAAGAAGATATTATTTTCGTAAATATATATGGATATTTCCCACACATTGCATTCAAAACATCCATCTTTCTCTTTGAAAAGCAAAAGAAGAGGTAATCGTTATCTACGCTCATCATAAAATGATATGGATATCGATCACCTCTTTGTTATTTTGCCGATCAACTTTTTATTATAATTCTTCCTTATTATGCTGCTTCTACTTTCTCGCACACTCTCCGCCGCGTTCCGTCAAAATATCCAGCCCATGCTCAAGATGGGGCAGAATATATTCCAGACATTCTGCCACTGCTTTGGGACTTCCCGGCATGTTGACGATCAGTGTTTTCTCACGGATTCCGGCTGCAGCGCGGCTGAGCATGGCACGCCCGGTGATCTGTAAGCTGTAGGCCCGCATGGCTTCCGGTATACCCGGCACCTCTTTCTGGCAGATTTCCTTTGTGGCCTCAGGCATCACATCCCGGGGAGCAAATCCGGTTCCGCCGGTGGTCAGGATCAGATCCGCCGTATTCTCATCACAGATCTGGGCCATTTTTTCTTTTAACATCTCTTTCTCATCCGGAAGGATCACAGTTTCCACGATCTGATATCCTGCATCCTGCATCATCTGTACAATAGCAGGGCCGCTCTTATCCTCGCGTTCCCCCGCATAACCTTTATCACTGGAAGTGATCACTGCCACACGCAGCGGATAGGACAAAATCTCCAGCTCGTCTCCCTCAGAGATCACGCCGCCCCGCAGAACTTTGGTAAATACACCCTCTCTTGGCATGATACAGTCACCCATCTGCTGAAAAATCGCACATCCCTGATGACATTTTTTGCCAATCTGGGTCAGCTGCAAAATAACATCGTTGCAGATAAACTTTGTTCCTACCGGAAGTGAACGGAAATCTATGCCCTGCACCACCAGATTTTCTCCAAAAGCTCCGTCGATGACCTCTGCGCCTCTTTTCCGAAACTCTTCGATCTTATCCCAGGACAGCAGGCTCACCTGTCTGTGCCATTTTCCGGCATGGGCATCTCCTTCAATACCGAAATCCTCAATCAGTTTCACAGAATGTACGTTGTGTTTCTGAATTCCTTTCGCCTCACTGATACATGTGGCAATCACCTTTCCCATTTTCGCGTCCTCCTCGCTGTTTACCGGTCTGGAACCTTCTTCTCGTCCCATCCTCATTTCCTTTTATTTACCAATATGAAGCTATTCTCCTGCTCCATTCTCAGTCTTTTCTATTGACCTGCCTAAAAACTTAATATCGTTCCAACCTCAGTTTTTATCCGCCGATCTGAGACATTCCTCTTTCCTCATCCTCAGCATCCTTTTTTTCTTCCTCAAAATGATGGGCTTTTGGTTTCTGCAATATAGCTTCTTTCATCATCTTCCACAGTGTGTCATCCGATACTCCCTCAGAGAGTGCCGGTTTTAAATTTACACCGCAGTCATACTGCAGGCAGGTCTTTAAAAATCCGTCTGCGGTCAGCCGCACCCGGTTGCATTCATGACAGAACTTATGGCTCAAGGCACTGATGAAACCAACTTTTCCTGTAAATCCGGGCACATCATAATATCTGCAGGGACCATTTCCCCTTCTTTCACAATACAGCGTCATTTCGCCATAGGTATCCTCGATCAGCTTTCGCAGTGCGTCTTCTGATACGAATTCGAACTGTTTTCCCAGTCCGATGGGCATCATCTCAATAAATCGGATATCCACAGCAAACTTGCGGACATATTCCAGCAAATTTAAAATCCCCTGATTTTGAATCCCCATCATGGGCACACAATTAATTTTTAAAGGTACCCTTGCCTGTTTTGCAGCCAGCTGAATCCCTTCCAGCACCGGAGATAATTCATCTCTGCGGGTGATCTGCCGGAAAAGTTCCGGATCCAGCGTATCCAGACTTACCGTGATCGCATCGATCCCCGCCTCCACCAGAGCCTCATAAGATTCCTTCAGAAGCACGCCGTTGGTGGTAATCGTCACACTGGTGATCCCCGGGATCTTTTTTATTTCCGAGATCAGCCAGACAACATTTTTGCGGACAAGCGGCTCTCCTCCGGTAATCTTGATTTTTTTCAGCCCATGCTCTGCCAGTATCCGGCAGACCCTGATGATCTCATCGTAGGTCATGATCCGGCTGTGGGGAATGCTTTCCATCCCCTCTTCCGGCATGCAGTATACGCAGCGCAGATTGCATCGGTCCGTCACCGATATCCGCAGATAGTCTATTGTTCTTCCCTGATTATCCGTCATTGTATATTCATTCCGTTCTTTTTTTATCTTCACTCATTACTTTTTATAATTGGCCCGTTTTTCGATCAGCTGTGCCGCAATACTGACAGCGATCTCTGCCGGAGTCTCACTCTGGATAGGCAGACCGATGGGATTGACCACCCGGTCAAGATCTTCCTGCGTAAACCCGGCTTCTCTGAGCTTTGCGTTGACCGCTTCGATCTTCTTTTTGCTGCCCACCACACCGATATAGTATGCAGGAGTGCGAAGAGCAAATTTTTCCACCGCCAGATCTCCCATATGTCCTCTGGTCACGGCAACAATATAATCCTGCTCATGAATGTCATACTGACCCTCAAGACAATTAAAATCTCTGGTATGCACTTCTTCCGCAGTGGGAAACAGTGTTTTTGTAGAAAATTCTTCACGGTCATCCGTGACAATACAGCGAAAACCAAGATGAGAAAGTAAAGGAACCAGTTCCTGGGCCAGATGCCCGCCGCCAAAAACATAAACACGGCTGGTATTTTCCAGATCACAGATATAAAATGCCTCTCCTTCATCATTTTCTGCCACAAAAGCCCGCTCACTGCCCGTACCTTTCAACAGCGGAAATTTTTCCTCTGCAATCCCCCAGGCAATATCCGCGTCATTTACAAATCCAAATCCTTCCCCGGAAAGGGACTGCACCAGCCAGCCTTTCCGGTACTGCTGCATGCATTCCAGAATCTGCACTGCTGTCTCCAGATTCCCCTTTTCCGGCAGGATTACTTTAAATAAGACATCCACATTCCCACCGCAGACCATGCCAAGACCGGCCACTTCGTCTCTTGTCAGACGATAGGCCCTCATACAGCTTTTTTCCATACGCAGATCTTCCACAGCCTGCTGCGTGGCTTTATATTCCAGCATACCTCCGCCGATGGTGCCTGCAAGATAGCCTTCTTCTCCCACCAGCATGGCAGCTCCCACCGTTCGAGGCGCGCTTCCTGCGTTCTGCACGATGGTCACCAGTACACTTTTTTTCCCCTGTTCCAGACGATCCACCAGGGTATCCATCAACTTCCTCATGCCATTTCACTCCTTTAACTCAGTTAAACCTTTTATTCATAAGGATACAAAAGCAGCAGATTTGCCGGCGCAATACCCAGCGCCTGCGGAAATGTCTGCAGTTTTTTATCCTTCGTCACCCGCCACCAGACATCAGGAGTCCCCTCTTTCTGCTCCGGATAACGAAATTTCAACGTCCACTCAAAGGGCGATTCCACTTCCTCCGTCAGTACCACAGGGAACAGATTTGTCTTTGCCTTCGGATTAAAATAATGGGCACGGATACCCACGGCACACAGATCAGGCCGTACCGGCCGGCCGGTTTCCATCGTCACGCCAAGATCTGTGATCTCCACAGTAGTTTCTCCCACTGCCCGGGCGGCATAAATATTTTTGCATCCGGTAAGTACTGCCGCCGGAATACTGTGGGGATTCGCAAAAACTTCCTTAGTATTGCCCTGATCACAGATTTTTCCATGATCCATGACCAGAAGCTTTTCACACATAGTATAAGCCTCATCTCTGCTGTGGGTCACCAGCATCATTTCCTGCTGAAGTCCTCCCAGAAGATCCTTCACCTCCGTCAAAAGACGATCCCTAAGATAACTGTCCAATGCGCTGAAAGGCTCATCCAAAAGTACTATCTCCGGTTTGCCGATCAGAATTCGGGCCAGCGCCACCCGCTGCTGCTGGCCGCCGGAAAGCTGATGAGGTTTATTTTTCTCCAGACCTGTAAGCTGCATACGCTCAATCATGGCGGCAACTTTCTTTTTTCTTTCCGTCCGGTTCTTTTCCGCAGAAATACCGCAGGCGATATTCTGCTCCACGGTCATATTATCAAACAGGGCATAATTCTGAAACAGATATCCCACCTTCCGCTTCTGGGGCGGCAGATCTATCTTTGCTTCACTGTCAAACAGAACACGGCCATTTAACACGATTCTTCCCTTATCCGGCCGAATGATCCCCGCAATACAGCGAAGGGTCATGCTTTTTCCACAACCGGAAGCCCCGAGAAGTGCTGTAGGTTCGCCATTACTGATAAATTCTGTTTTCAGCGTAAAATTGCCCAGTGTTTTTTCGATTTTAACTTCAAGACTCATGCTTTTTTCCTCCCTGCCTGTTTTTTTGTTCCAGGAGGTTGACACAAAGCAAGACAACCGTACTGATCGCCAGGTTCACTAACACCCAGCGGAAAGCGCCCCCTTCATCGTTGGTGCGCCATAACTGATATACTGTGGTAGAGATCGTGGCTGTCCTTCCCGGCGTATACCCGATCAGCATACTGGTGGCGCCATATTCTCCCAACGCTCTGGCAAAAGCCAGAACCGTACCCGCAATAATTCCCTGTTTACATGCCGGCATACGAATGCGCCAGAACACGTAAGTATTGGACAATCCCAGAGTTTTCCCGCTCCAGGCCAAGGTTTCATCAAAACTTTCAAAAGCGCCTCTGGCCGTACGATACATCAGCGGGAAAGCCACCACTGCCGCCGCCAGAATACCTCCGTACCAGGTCATGGAAAATCGTATTCCCCATTTGGCCAGAAACTGGCCCACCGGACGCTTCGGTCCAAAAATGACTAGTAAAAAATAACCGCATACCGTGGGCGGCAATACCATAGGAAGTGTCAGGATCACATCCAGCACACCCTTCAGCACCCTCGACAGCTTTGCAATATAATATGCGAAAAAAATGCCCAGAAAAAATACCGCAGTACAGGCAATCGCCGCAATTCTCAAACTGTTATATAACGGAAACCAGTCCATTCATACTCCTTCAATATATATCCAGCAATTTACCGAAAAAACGACCTACAGGACCATCTTTTCGTCTATCTGATAATTTAATCGAATATTCATATAACACAAAGGAATGCATATACGCATTCCTTCGTGTATATCCTCATATCTGACATGCAATGTCTACTTCACCGATACGTGTATCTCTATTATTCCACCGGTGCAAAACCAACATTTTCAAATACTGCCATAGGCTCCTCTGTACTCAGATAATCAAGAAAAGCCTTTGCCTCATCTTTGTGTGTGCTGACATTCAATACGGCCGCCGGATAGATAACCTGTCCGCACATTTCTTTTGTTGCATTGTCCACAACAGTAAGACCTGCGCTGAACGCGTCTGTACAATAGATAACACCACAGTCCACAGCACCCTCGGAAACCTGGGTAGTAACCTCTTTTACGTTGGTGCCGTAGGTGATGGAACCGGTATTGGCCAGCTCTTCTTCGCTTAACTCATAGTAAGCCAGGATCTTCTGTGTGTACTGTCCCACAGGAACATCGCTGTTTCCCATAGCCAGAAGGATAGATCCATCCTTTAATCCGGCGATCATATCATCAAAACTGTTGATATTCTTCGGATTGTCCTCCGGAACGACCAGAACGACCTTGTTCTCCAGAAGGTCGATACGGGTGCCCTGCTCCACAAAATCCAGTCCGTCTGTGTTGACTTCCGAATCTGCTGTGATATCCAGCTGATTCATCTGCTTCTGACCGGCGCTGATGAACAGATCACATTCCGCTCCCTGCTCGATCTGCTCTTTCAGAGTTCCTGAAGAGTCAAAGTTAAATACCAGGCTTACCTCAGGAGCAACTGCCTTATACAGTTCGGCAATCTCCGTCAGTGTCTCTGTCATACTGGCTGCCGCAAAAACGGTAAGTTCTACTGCGTCACCGCTTTCTGCCGGCTGAGATACCTCTGCCTGAGAAGCTTCCGCTGCAGATGTCTCTGCCGGAGCAGATTCCTGTGTCCCGGATGCCTTTGTCTCGCTTGCAGGTGCCTTTGCCTCACTGGAAGAACCGCATGCGGTCATCCCCAGCACCATGGCTGCTGCCATCATTGCTGCAAATACTTTGTTTTTCATGTTACACTCTCCTTTTTGATTTTCTCAAAATATATTCCAAAATGTGGATTTACACATTATGGTCTTTTTCATCATGCCCGGAGAAAGCATGCTTACCGCGGCCCATCCGTTTCTTCCGGCCGCCTTTATCAGAAAAATCTCCTTTTTACCTTATACTCCTGTCAAATTTAGATTCCCTTACCGAAACTGCAGTTCGGGAAATGGCAGACTTCACAATTCAGGCACAGTCCGCCTATGCCGAGCCCGGCGAGCCATTCTTTTGTCACCGGTACATCTGCCAGCAGTCTGGGAAGTGCCAGATCAAAGATCGTGCGCTTTGCGTACATTACACAACCCGGAAGACCGCAGACCGGACGTCCGTCTTCACTGTAGCCAGCCAGGAACATGGCTCCCGGAAGTACCGGAGCGCCATAGCTTACAATATTCACACCGGCATTTTTGATGGCCAGCGGTGTCTTGTCATCCGGATCCACACTCATGCCGCCGGTACAGATCACCATTTCACAGCCTTCATCCAGCATACTGCGGATAGCTGCCGTAATCTTTTCGTGGTCATCGTCCAAAATAACGTGAGAAATCATCTCGCATCCGAATTCGGCCATTTTCCCTTCGATCACCGGTGTAAAGGTATCTTGGATACGGCCATGGAACACCTCATTACCCGTAGTGATCACACCATATTTCTTCGGTTTTAACGGATACAGCTGCAACAGCGGCTTATCTCCTGCCACCTCTTTTGCATGCTCCATTTTTTCTTTCTCAATTACAAGGGGAATGATCCTCGTACCGGCCAGTTTTTCGCCCTTCTTTACACAAAATCCAGAAGAACGGGTGGCGATCATCATCTCCCCCAGAGCATTGACTTCCCGCAGACGATCCGCATCTACCATCAAAAGGCCGTCAATGTCCGCGATCAGTTCTATTTTTCCTTCCTTCGGTTCTGAGGGATGCATATATTTCCCCTGACACATATCCCGAAGGATCTCTGCCGCATCATTCTCGTGTAGCATGTTCTCATTATTCTCCCAGATATAGACATGATCCTTGCCCACACTGAGAAGTACCGGGATATCCTCTTCCCGGATCACATGACCTTTACGGAAAACCGCGTCCTTTGTCACACCTTTAATAATCTGGGTAATATCATGACATAATACCTGTCCGACAGCTTTTTCTGTTTTCATTAATTTCATGACTGCTCACCTCACATATTTTTCTGATAACTGACAGGCCATGGCAAAACGTCTGTTCCACGCCGCCAGTGATGCCTCATCTTTACATTTTTCTTTTGAATGAAGGAAACGCTCCTTAATCGTAACCGGCCTCGTCCCCACAAATAATTTGTCCGCAAGATATAAAAGCTTCGCTTCTTCACTAACATCCCCTGTGGAAGCCTCCAGATCATTGTGTACCAGAACAAGCTCTGCTATTTTACTGTATCCTGCCTTTTTCAGTACTTTTGCCGCCTTTTGCGGATGGTCTCGTCCCTCCGTTCTGCACAGATCATGCAAAAGAGCAGCCACATATAAAAGCTTCATATCCACACAGAAGCCACTGGCCAGCTCCATGGCTTTATCGGCCACCGCCCGGCAATGTTCCTGCACGTTCCTGGGTGTATGATATTTTCCCATGAGAAATTGTATTTCTGCCGGTCCGGGAACCTCTGCGGGCCGATAACCCACCCTTTCCGGATAAAAGCTCTGACCAGTGACCGATATCTCTGTAATGCTTCCATACGGTATATCAAATGAAAACACATGATCCGGTGACTGACCGGTGATCTTACACAGCCACCCCCGGAGAATTCCCCCATGGGTCACCACCACAAGATCCCCCTGTGTATCGGAAAGAAGCTTTTGCATCACTCTCTGCATCCGCTCTCCGCCTTCCCGGAAACTTTCTCCTCCCGGAGGTGCTATCGTGCCGATATGCTCCCCCCGGGCGGCATATTCTTTCGGCCATTTTTTTTGAATTTCCTCAAAGGAGAATCCTTCCCATGCACCTACCGTGATCTCTGCGAGCTCCGGTTGTATACATACCATCTTCCCATCTGCCATGATTTCGGCAGTGTCTCTGCACCGCTGCAGATGACTTGTATACACAGCACTGACCGGATGTGCCAGAAACCATTCTGCCAGGCTCTCTGCCTGCTCTCTTCCCACTGCGTCCAACAAAATGTCCGTCCGGCTGATGCATCGGTCAGTGTACTCCTGTGCGATCTGGCCATGACGGACAACGTATACTTTTCTCATAGCTGCTCCGGTTTTTTGTGCAATCTGCAATAATAATGTCGTTTTTTTCTTTCATTTATTGACATTATAACATAGTATATTATAATAAAGCAACAGGGCAGGCCTAAGAATGTTAATTTTTTAACTCTTTGGTTTTTCCTGATCGCAAAAACACAGAAAGGATACCCATTTCTATGAAAAAAACCGTCATCTTTGGTTCCGGACAGATCGGTTCTATGCTCAGACGATTAGCCGGTACCGATTACCGGGTGACATGTTTTGCCGACAATCATCCCAAACGTCAGGGGCAGCTTCTTCACGGACTTCCCATTCTGTCTCCTGAAGATGCTGTAAAAACAAATCCTGACTGTTTCTTTATCGGAGTCAGGGATACTGAAAGGACTCTGCAAATGGAACAGCAGCTTCATGCTCTTGGCTTTACCGGTGAGATTCTCCGCCCGGATCTTATGGAAGTCTTTAACCCTCGCTCCGGTATCCTCAGACTTCTTGCGGAACAGATCATCGAAAGCTGTGTCCCCGGGGATACAGCCGAAGTCGGTGTATATCGCGGAGATTTCGCGACACTGATCAACGAGGCATTTCCGACACGGCCACTCCATCTTTTTGATACCTTTACCGGTTTTTCTGCCAAAGATGTACTCGTGGAACAGCAATACAGCCTGTCCCATGCCAGGGCCGGAGATTTCTCATCCACAGACCCGGAAATCGTCACGCTCAAAATGCCCTATCCGGAAAATATTGTCCTGCACAAAGGATATTTTCCTGATACATTTTTGCCATGTGAAAATACCACTTTTGCCTTTGTCAGTCTTGATGTTGACCTTTATGTACCTACGAAAGCCGCGCTTGAGCTTTTCTGGCCCTATATGAGCCGGGGCGGATGCCTTATGGTACACGATTATAACAGTATGCAGTATACCGGTGCAAAAAAAGCTGTTCGTGAATTCTGTGAAAAGACAAATATATTTCCTGTCCCCATATGCGATCTGCATGGAAGTGTCGTTTTGATGAAACAATAAAGCATTGACAAAGCTGATAATATTGAAATGAATATATTTACAGTAAAAGCAATTCCACAAAGAACGGTCACCGCGCCCAAGACAGAACTAGTCTGCCTTGATTTTTTCTTTCTGCACGCCCAGCTCTTTGCTCAGCAGTATGATCCCTGCA
>CALZMS010000007.1 GCA_945788595.1 uncultured Lachnospiraceae bacterium | reverse complement strand
CACATCCAATGCCACCGTATAAGCCCTGCTTCCCGTTGCGTCCTGCTCATCCTGCAAATTGACGGCAAAAAAGTATGTATTTTCGCCAGCTTCAATCCATCCCACGAACCATCCATTGACATCCTTATCATCCACACGTCCGGTACCCGTTTTGCCATAGAGAGTTACGCCTGCAGAGGAGGAAATACATAATGCATCCCGCACAGCCCGCATATTTTCCAGCGTAAAATCAAAATCATTCTGATACAGGCGCACCAGCAGCTCTACCTGTTCTACGGCGGAAATCTTGAGAGAGGATTCCAGCCAGAAGGAAGACAGATCGGCAGACAGATCTTGATTACCATAAGAAATGTCCTGCACGTACTTCTGGAGAACAGAAGCACCCATCTGTGCATTAAGCTCATGAAAATACCAGTTCACAGAAGCCTGCATTGCCGAAGTAAGAGTCTGGTCCTGATTCCACTGGGCGAAGGGATAAGTCTGCTGATCCCAGGCAAGCCAGGAATTTTGCGGCGTGATGATTTTTTCTTCCAGAGCAAAGAGCGCGTCGTAGATCTTAAAGGTAGAATCAGGGGACACACGTTTCACAGACTGGCTGCGATTGAAAACTGTCCATGCAACTGCCTGTAAATCGTACAGCACAAAGCAGCCGTCTTTTGTCGGGAATATGCCGGATAAATCGGTTTCCGTTACCTGCGCGGAGTGCGGGTTCCAGTCATACTTCTGGTTGATATTCCAGGAAAACATACTATCAGAAGCATGGCCGGAAGAAGACCCGGAAGCAGAGCTGAAACCAGTCCCAGAGGAAGATATAGATGCAGAAAAAAAGCTTGATATCGAGGTTGGGCCCGAGGCAAATACATAAGGTGCCGTTGACAATAGCAATACAGCCGTAGCCAGAAAGACCATCAGTGCTTTTTTCTTCTGCTTTGGAGAAGGTTTGCGATATGTGGAAATCTGCAAAATCCTTTTCTGCATCTTTTTCATCGTCTGACTGATGCCGGAACCGAAAGCCGGTGTGCGGAGGGCATTTTTCTCGGCCAGAGTAAGCAGCGTTTCCCCGTAAGAAGAATATTCTTCCGGAGAAAGCATATCCAGCACAGCAGCATCACAGGACAGCTCCCGGTCATTTTGCATGCGCCGGATGGCATTTCTGACAAAAGGATTGAACCAGTAGATGAATTTGGTCAGCTGTGCCAGACAGTTTCCCAGAGCATCCCGATGGCGGTAATGCTGCAGTTCATGAAGCAGCATATGACGTAGGGATTCTTTGTCATAATCATCAAGCAGTGACGAGGGTAAATAAATACAGGGACGCACTAATCCGATGATGACAGGGGTAGAAATCATGTCTGTGGTGTAAATCGGTATGCCTGGATAATAGAGCGTGCTGTGAGTGAATCTATTTCCCAGGTACCTGAAAGATAGATGAATTTTATAGAGAAAACCAGACTTTTCCTGAGAAATTATCTTCTGCAGGCATTCTTGATAAAGATCAAGAAATTTTTTATCATGTAGGGGTTGTGCAGTTTTTTTCATCTTACCCAATCGAAAGAAAGAGAATAAAGAAAACAGCAGCGAGACAAGTTGACCTGCACACCAGACTACGAGTAAAACCAGCGCAATATTCTGCCAGGGCAGAGCCTGCGCATTGGGAGCAACGGAAATTGCGAAAGCGTAAATTGTTTCGGGAATATTTTGAGACACATTGTGAAGTAAACCGGTAGATGATTCGTGTAAAGCAGAAGCAGACCATAGGCCGGACAGCCATGCTGTGAGATCTACAGATTTGATAAAATTTAACGGAAGAAAGGGTACAAAAAGCAGACCGAAAAACAGATACCAAAGGTTATACTGCATTCGACTTGTCAGAAAACCTGCCAGAAAATGTTTGATCAGCACCAGCAGGACAAAAGCCAGTCCAATGCCCAGATTGCTGATCAGAAAGCGAAGGATAAATTCATTCATTGTTATGATCACCTGCCTGTCCGTGGGAGAGAAGAGCGCGAAGGGAATCAATCTCATCTTTTGACAGCGCGTCATCTTCCAGAAAAGCGGACACCATGGCGGTGATATTGCCCTTGTAAAACTGCTTCAGAAAAGAACGGCTTTTTTCGCCGACGTACTCTTTTTCCTGCACTAACGGGGTATACACAAACACTCGCCCTTCTTTTTCATAGGACAGAGCTCCCTTGTTGACCAGGCGCTTGATCAACGTCTGGATCGTCTTGGGACTCCAGGAAGAGGCATTTACCAGACGTTCGGTAATCTCATTGGTGCTGATAGGAGCATTTTCCCAGACGATTTTCATGACTTCGTATTCCGCTTCGGAAATCTGCGGCAGATTTTTCATGGTGGTTCCTCCAAAATCCTACATGTGTAATATAAATATACGGCAGGAATTGGATGGATGTCAACTACACGCAGAAAAAAATCCAATATACATAACGAAAATACTTCAAAATGGACGTAATGCCAGCAAAGACACGAAAACATCCAATTCCCCGTACATGAAGTGCTAAGAGTGGATGCAGTGCAAAAGAAGCTAAGAAAAAAGTCCAATAGTCACAATAAAATGCTTCAAAATGGACGTAATATTAGCAAAGACGTAAGCACATCCAATCCCCCGCACAGAAAGAGATAGAAATTTATGTAGTGTGAAAGAAGTCAGTGAAGAAATCCAAGTGCCACACAAAAGAAGGAGAACTCCCCAAAATAATATTAAAAACAAAAAACTGATTCCAGTCTTTTTCAAAAAAGGAAAATTTCTGGAATCAGTCTTACAATCTGCAAATGAAAATCAATAAATAAAAAGCAAACTCACTTCACAATCCGATAATACACCCTGGCCGTCATCCCGTAAATCGCCACATAGATCATCGCAAACACCCCAAGCGAAGCCACCGTACAGAGCAAAAACAGCTGTTCATCCGACTGAAACAGGACCCTCAACAGCTTTGTCAGCATCGGAAAAGCAAAAGCCATATGCATAGCGGCTACCATAAGGGGCAGGAAAAACACCATAAGAATCTGGCTTCGGATGGTTCCCCGTATTTCGTCACTGCTCATGCCGACCTTCTGCATGATCTGGAAGCGTTCCCCGTCTTCGTAACCTTCGGAGATCTGCTTGTAGTAGATAATCAGTGCCGTGGCAAATAGAAATACCAGAGAAAGCAGGATGCCGAGAAACAGAAGCGTACCATACATACCGTAGAGATATTCCATGGTATCCCACAGACTGTCCACGACCGTGCCATAACCTCCGGTACTTTCCGGCTGGCTGTCTACGTAATCACGGATACCCTCGTACATCGCATCAGTAAAATTATCATAGGATTTCTCCACGGCTTTTTCATCGGCGAAGTCAAAGACCAGCTGCTTGTTTACATGAGAGGCGGCATCCTTATATGCTTTTTCCTGAAAATCAAATATTTCGTTAAATACATCCTCATCACTGACGACAATGCCGTAACAGTTCACCAGAGAGTAGGCACTCATATTTACAGGGAAGGAGGTAAGTTCCTGTGCGCAGGAAAAAGTTTTTCCGGCCATGGTAAGCGTATCTCCGACAGCAAATATATCAGATTTTGTGGCTGAAGAGCAGATTGCCA
Organism: uncultured Lachnospiraceae bacterium; assembly: GCA_945788595.1. Taxonomy (GTDB): domain Bacteria; phylum Bacillota; class Clostridia; order Lachnospirales; family Lachnospiraceae; genus UBA11957. Next base: position 10,098 of record CALZMS010000007.1, on the reverse strand, counting down.
GCTGATCTTTTTCCAGAGAAACTGCCGTGCCGGTCAGCCGCTCATATTCATTCGCGGTTACAAAAAAGCACTGAACGATCTGGGTGATATTTTCTGAATGATTAGTGCTAAATTCATTTTCCTGTTTTTTATTAAAAGCACAGGCAAAATAGGTCACCTGACAGTCATCGGCAATTTCCAGATGATTCTGCCGAGCAGCCTGATATATGATTTCCCGAAGATCCTCAAAAGGAATTTCCCTGTTTTGTTCAGATTCCGTATCATAAGAGGCGCTTACATAGAAATCATGGGGATACTTGCGGATCAGAGTATCCTTGACACCTGTGTACATACTGGCGGTGGTGGACACCATGACCAGCACCATGGCGGCCAGAATAGAGATTGAAGCCAGACCCATGGCATTCTGTTTCATGCGGTACATCAGACCGGAAACGGAGATCATATGCCGCGGATGATAGTAAAAGGACTTCCGACCCTTTAAAAATTTCAGCAGTGCAATGCTTCCGGTGACGAACAGGCAGTAGGTGCCGAGAATGACCAACAGCGCCGCAAAAAAGAACAGATTTAAAGCGTTCAGCGGATTATCGGTGGTCACTGCCAGATAATATCCGGCCCCCAGAGACAGAACACCGATGATCAGCAAAAGCCATTTGATTCGCGGCTCTTTTTCACCGGTATGCGTGCTCTGCAAAAGCTCCAGCGGATTCAGCCGGGTGATCTGGATGCGGTTAAAGAGAAAGGCCGCCAGATACACCAGGATAAAAAAGAGGGCGGAAGGCACTATGGAGGTCGCAGATACATGATAAAATCCCAGCACGCTGTCCACCTGCAGAATCCGACAGATCAGCAGAGCACAGAGCTTATACAGCAGGACACCAAGTAGCAGGCCAGAGATCACGGAGGCCAGAGTGCTCAGCGTGGATTCCCAGAAAAGGATACGTCCCACGTGACGTTTTTCCAGACCAAGCACATTGTAGAAACCAAATTCCCGTTTACGCTGCTTCATCAGAAAGCTGTTGGTGTAAAAAATCAGGATGACGGACAGGATAGCCACTACGAAAGTGCCCATGGGCATGATGGTGGGAAGATAGCTGCCGCCCCGCACATTTTTCAGCCGTTCATCCATAGCCAGTGTGAGCAGAATATAAAAGACAGCCGTGAGTCCGGCTCCGGTAAACATCTGGGGCAGATATAGCCGGGCATTTTTCCGGAGGTTGGTGAGGGACATTTTCAGGTAAAATCCGTGTCTCATCTGTGATCACCACCCGTCGCCAGTATCGTCAGTGTATTTGCAATCTTCTGATACATCTGTTCATTATTGCAGCCGCCCCGGTAGATCTGGTGAAATACCTCGCCATCTTTGATAAAAAGAACGCGGTTGGCATGGCTGGCCGCCTTGGTGGAATGGGTGACCATCAGGATCGTCTGCCCCATGCTGTAGATCTGCTGAAATACCTGCAGCAGGTCATCGGTGGATTTGGAATCCAGGGCGCCCGTAGGTTCATCCGCCAGAATCAGCCGTGGTTCTGTGATGATGGCTCTGGCCACTGCGGTGCGCTGTTTCTGCCCGCCGGATATTTCGTAGGGGTATTTATCTAAATGCGAGGCGATGCCCAACTGTTCGGCTACCGGTGCAAGCCTTTTTTCCATTTCGGTTACACTGGTGTTGCCAAGAACCAGCGGCAGCAGGATATTGTCCCGGACGGAAAAGGTGTCCAGTAGATTGAATTCCTGGAACACGAACCCCAGATTTTTGCGGCGAAAGGCAGCCAGCTCTTTTTCATTGATAGCGGAAAGGGGCTTTCCATCCAGCAGAACCTGACCACCAGTGGGCTTATCCAGAGCCGCCAGAATATTGAGCAACGTGGTTTTTCCACTGCCGGATTCACCCATGATAGCCACATATTCGCCCTGTTCTACGGAAAAGGACACCTGGGAGAGGGCCTGCACCTGATTGCCGCCGAAGCGGGTAGTGTATATTTTTTTCAGGCTTTGTACTTCTAAGATCGTCATAATATATCTCCTCCTTGTTGATGTGTCTTCAGCATAACAAAAGAGGCCCAGGTGCCGACATCGAATCGGGTGACATTTGGGCCTCTGGATGTGACATTTTTGTAAGGTGGTTACTCCACTTCCAAATGCCGCGTGGAAAGATCCAGCGTAAATACAGATCCCTCGCCTGGCTTAGAAACAGCACTGATGCCGATCCCCAGCTTATCTGCCGTCTGGCGGCAGAGATACAGCCCCAGTCCCGTGGATTTTTTATCAGCCCGTCCATTGTAGCCTGTAAATCCTTTTTCAAAAATGCGGGGCAGATCCTCCGGGGCAATACCGATGCCGGTATCTGCCACAGAAAGCTTTTTATCCGGGGTGACAGTGATGGTTACGCTGCCCTGCAGAGTATATTTAATGGCATTGGACAGCAGCTGTTCCAGCACAAAAGCCAGCCATTTTTCATCTGTAAGCACCGTCATAGCCACGGGTTCGTAGATGAGGCGTATTTTTCGGCGGACAAACTGGGGTGCGTATTTGCGAATGGAGTGCCGGATCAGGGCATCGAGATCACATTCCTGAAAGACAAAATCATGGTCGTCGCTGCCGAGACGAATGTATGTCAGCACCATTTCCACATACTGCTCAATGCGAAAAAGCTCTGCAGACAGCTCCCGGTGTTCCTCGGTGTCTTCGGACTGCAGGATCATCTGCATGACGGAGATCGGTGTTTTGATCTGATGGACCCAGGTGGTGTAATAATCCAGACTTTCCTGTCGGGCGTTCTGCAGCTGTGTGGAAAGTTCATGGCACCGAAGACCGAGATCCTGGATCATTGCCTGCAGATCAGCGGCTTCCAGAGAACAGGGTAAAGGAAGTTCGTTCCAGCGGAGCTCGACTGACGCAAGCTGACGTCTGCGTTGCAGATGCCTTTGCTGATCGCGAACAAAACGGATGATCAGATAGAAGATCAGAGCCGTCAGATACAGGCCGGCAGCATACAGAAAGGCTTCCATTTCTAGCTGGTAAAGACAGAATATACAATAAAAAACGATAATTCCCAGCAAAGTAAACAAAAGCAGAGGAGTCTGTTCTTTGAAAAACAAGCGTAGTTCTTGATGGTTGTCTTTTTGTTTCATTCGATAATATACCCGCTTCCTACTTTTGTCGTAATAAAATTCTGCAGTCCGGCACTTTCCAGCTTTTTGCGCAGCCGGGTTACATTTACGGTCAGTGTATTTTCCTCCACGTAGCAGTCATCCTGCCAGAGCCGGGTCATGAGCTGGTCGCGGCTGACAATTTTTCCCTTCTGTTCCATCAGTGTCTGGAGGATCCGGAATTCGTTGCGGGTCAGCTCGATGCGCTGTCCGTTAAAGCTCAGAGAGCTGTCATTCAGATTCAATACCGCTCCAGAGTGTTCCAGAAGCGGTGTTTTTCCGGAAAAATCGTAGGCTCTGCGCAGCGTGGCCTGAATCTTGGCGGTGAGAACCGACAGGTCCACCGGTTTGGCGATAAAATCATCACCACCCATCTGCATGGCCATGACAATATTCATATTGTCGGAGGCAGAGGACAGAAAGACCACCGGGATACTGGAAAGCTTTCGGATCTCGCTGCACCAGTGATAACCGTTGAAAAAGGGTAGCATCACATCCACCAGCACCATGTGGGGATCGTATTCCACAAATACGGGGATCACGTGCTGAAAATCCGTGATCAGCCGTACATCATAGCCCCAGGATTCAATCTGCCGCCGGATCATCTGTGCGAGGGTAAAGTCATCTTCTATAACGAGTATGCGATACATGGCAATTATTCCTTTGTTATAAGTATGTCTGTATTCTAGCATAGGGAAAGAAGAATTGCTATTGGACTTTTATCTTAGCTTCCTGTGTGCGACATCCACTTTAAGCTCTCCAGACGCACTTCTTTGGATGAAGTTAATAAAAAAACTTAGACACAATGCACAGTTATTTGCCAAATATATAAACTTTTATTGACAATATATATAATATCATGTACTATAAACAGTACAAAGTCCTATTATCAGGAAAGGAGGTCTCGATGAAACAACAGCGAAAATCGCGACAGCGCCAGTTGATTCTGGACACTGTCATGACAAGATGTGATCATCCTACTGCCGACCAGATCTATCTGGATGTGCGGGCCAAAGATGAAAAGATCAGCCGCGGTACGGTTTACCGGAATCTTGGAGTGTTATCCGAGGACGGTGAAGTAACGAATGTAAAAGTACCGGGAGCGTCGGCGGACCGCTACGATTCCCGTCTGGATCTCCATTATCATCTTTATTGCATAAACTGCGGCGGCGTGTTTGATGCTCCCTTACCCTATCGGCCGGAATTTGATCAAAGGGTAGAGGAGGAGACCGGATTTCAGGTCATTCGACACAGAAGTATCTTTGAAGGGATATGCCCGGAATGTGCAAAAAAGATGGAAAAACAGAAAAATATGGAGGTGTAGTGATGGCAATTTACAAATGTAAAGTCTGCGGCTTCATCTACGATGAGGAAAAGCAGGGAAAGCTTGTCTCTGAACTGACAGTCTGTCCGGTATGTAAGCAGCCGGCAGTCAACCTGCAGCCCGTTGCTCCGGCGGCAGAGGAAGCGCCCGCAAAGAGCTGGATCGGAGATCTGGCCTATGATCCCGAGACCGCCAGAAGTGACAGCCAGGCTCGTTATATGGCCGAGATACACGAAATAGCGGTGACCGGAAAATCCATCGGAGGAGCCATGGGCACCCGGATGCCCATGCCAAACTGGGACGATGTGCTGCTTCTGGGCGCACAGCTCAATCCGGCACCCTTAAATGACGGCGATCCGGTGGATACGACCACAGTGATTGGTAAGCATGCCAGAAAGCCCATGGTGCTGAATAGTCCGGTATATATTTCCCATATGTCCTTTGGCGCTCTGTCTAGAGAAATCAAAGTGGCACTGTCGAAGGGCTCCGCTATGGCAAAGACGGCCATGTGCAGCGGCGAGGGAGGTATCCTTCCGGAGGAAAAAGAAGCGGCTTATAAGTACATATTTGAATACATTCCCAACAAATACAGCGTGACAGACGAAAACCTGCGTTCTTCGGACGCCATTGAGATCAAGATCGGTCAGGGAACCAAGCCCGGCATGGGCGGTCATCTGCCCGGTGAGAAGGTGACACCGGAAATTGCGGCTCTCCGCGGCAGAAAGCCGGGAGAAGATGTGCAGAGCCCCAGCAAATTCCCGGAGATCAATTCCAAGGAAGATCTTAAGGAAATGGTAGATATGCTGCGCCGCCGTTCAGAGGGACGTCCTATCGGTATCAAGATCGCTGCGGGAAATATTGAGAGGGATCTGGAGCACTGTGTTTTTGCCAATCCTGACTTTATTACCATCGACGGCAGAGGCGGAGCTACCGGTTCCAGCCCCTTGATGCTCAGAGAAGCTACATCCGTGCCGACCATCTACGCCTTGAGCAGAGCCAGAAAATATCTGGATTCCGTACATTCGGACATTTCTCTGGTGATTACCGGCGGCCTCAGAGTATCGGCTGATTTTGCCAAAGCTCTGGCTATGGGCGCGGATGCAATTGCAATCGCCAGCGCGGGACTGATTGCCGCCGCCTGTCAGCAGTACCGCATCTGTGGCAGTGGAAACTGTCCGGTGGGCATTGCCACACAGAATCCTGAGCTTCGGGCGCGCCTGAAAGTTGATGTTGCAGCGCAGAGAGTGGCTAATTTCCTGAATGTATCTCTAGAAGAACTTAAGACCTTTGCCAGAGTTACGGGTAATACATCCGTTCATGGCCTGTCCATGGACAATCTGGTGACAACGGACCGGGATATCGCAGAATATACGGGTATCCGCCACGTTGGACAGCCGAATCCGGCAACGGCTGAAGAAAAAATTCCGGAAAAGAAAAAGGAGGATACTACTATGAGCAAGTACAAATGTAAAATCTGTGGAGAAATTTTTGAGGTAAAGGACGGCGAGACACCGGTATGTCCCCGCTGCACGGCAACCGGAGACAATCTGGAGCTGATTGTAGAAGAGGTAAAAAATAAATATGCAGGAACCCAGACTGAGAAAAACCTGCATACCGCTTTTGAAGGCGAATCCGGAGCAAGAAACAAATATACCTATTTTGCGTCTGTAGCCAAAAAAGAAGGCTATGAGCAGATCGCAGCCCTGTTCTTAAAGACAGCAGAGAACGAGCGTGAGCATGCAAAAATGTGGTTCAAAGAGCTGAGCGGCATCGGCAATACGGCAGAAAATCTGCTGGCTGCTGCTGAGGGTGAGAATTACGAGTGGACCGATATGTACGACGGCTTTGCAAAAACCGCTGAAGAAGAAGGATTCCCGGAATTGGCCGCTAAATTCCGCCTGGTAGGCGCCATCGAGAAACATCACGAAGAGCGTTACCGCGCACTGCTTAAGAATGTAGAGACAGCCACTGTCTTCGAAAAGAGTGAGGTTAAGGTATGGGAGTGCCGCAACTGTGGACACATCGTTGTCGGTACCAAAGCACCGGAGATCTGCCCGACCTGCGCTCATCCGCAGAGCTACTTCGAGATTCACGAAGAAAATTATTGATGGATAGGATTTGCTGAATATCCTATATAAGTGTATGTATTTGGGGGCTGTAAAATAAGTCCCTGATTAAGAAGCGCCAACTCCGGCAAATGTCGGTTTTGGCGTTTCTTTGTATGAATTTTTCTATTTCTGAGCAAGTCTGCATCTTTTGGTATAAAAAATGGTGCATTTAATAAAGCTCAGCTAATCACGCTTAAGTTTTATGCAACTTTCGTCTGTCGTTGCTTTTTATTATGATATTTGTAAAGATTGAATCCACATGAAATCAGTGTGAGTTCGAGAATTACATTTTTCTCGCCTCTACGGAATAATCTTTTATACGATTTGTCCCACTTTAATACACCAAAGGTTCCCTGGGATTGAATACTTCGGTTCATTCTCAAGAGAGCACCATGTATGAATTCTAGATTTTGCAGCACCTCTTGATGGATAGCGGTTAATTCCTGATTCATTCGGATCGTCCGGTTTTTGTGTGCTTTCGGACAGCATTCCTGTTTATGAGGACATCCTTCACAGGATTCGCATTCATATAATTCTTCCGTTCTCCCATATTTATTATATTTCACATGCTGTGTTCTCTTGAAGAGGAATTTCCGGCCGTTTGGGCATATGAGATTTCCATCTGTATCTTTTGCAAAGTTTACAGCACGGTACGGATTTTCATGATATTTTTTGTCTGTCGTTTCTTTTTTGTACATGGTAAATTTCATGTATTTTTCCATGCCGTGTTCTTCACAATAAAGATAATTATTGTAAGAACCGTATCCGGCATCAGCAACCGGATATTTCGGATAGTGACCGTATGTAAGATTGAATTTTTCCATCAAAGGCACAAAGCATTCCATATCGGATGCATATGGTTTTACATCGATTACAGCTATGTATTCATCACAGATGGCTGCCTGGAGGTTGTATGCAGGAAGTAGCTGATCGTTTCCCATGTAATCACGCTTTAAACGCATGAAAGTTGCATCATGGTCTGTTTTCGAATAACTGTTTCTTTCTTCTCCACAGATCTCGATGTGATATGCATAGGATTTTAAACGCTCCAGATATTCATGCAGTTCTTCGTATTGTTTTTGTCGAATGCTTTTTCTATGACCACGTCCGGAAACAAAAGAAGTTTCATCCAGTCCGGTTGTTTCTTTGTACATCGTAAGTAATTCAGAGATGTAGTCAACCGCGTAAACTTCTCGTTTTTCAAATTTTATTCCGAGATATCCAAGTACTTCCTGATTCATAGCATCAATCAAAAGTGAAATCTTATCAAAGACTTTTTGGCGATTTTTCATACAGGATTTTTTCCATACCCAGGTATATCGATTTGCATTTGCCTCGATTTTTGTCCCGTCAATGTAAGTATGCTGCAGATCCACGTGATCTTTGGCAAAAATATATGCATTAATGTCTGCAAATATCTGCTCGACAGAATCTGTTAGTTCATTTCGAATTAAGTTTCCAAATGTAACAAAAGAAGGCGTTTTCATGCCATCCGGAAGATACATGTAACGAATGTCATTACGACAGAGTTTTTCAATCTCTCGTAAAGAACAGATGCCGTTTTCCATAAATGCAAAAAGTATTACTTTAAGGAGTTTTTGAGCATCACATCTTGGACGACCTGTTTTGTAGCCTTTCTCTACAAAATATCTTGATAAGTCGATGTGATCCATAATTTCACAAAAAGTGTATACTGGATCAGAAATATCGATTAACTTTTCGATTTCTAATGGTAATTTCAGCTGACGCATAGTATAATTAATGCTGGTATTGTTATTTAGTAGCATAATTAATTATACCAAAAATCGCTCAGACCTCACGGTCTGGGCGATTTTTCTGTCAGGGGAGTTTTTTTACAGCCCCTTTTGCCTCCATAGCTGCTAATTTCTTTTTCAGAAGCATTAAATCTTTTTCAGCGCGTTCGGCGCGTTCAGTTGCCTGATCAGCCCGGAGCCTTTCGCGTTCGGTATTAGCCTGTTCCATTTTCTGCCCTTGCAGAAGCCCCTGTTTCTGCCCCTGATTAATGAGCATTTCTTCCCATTCAAGAGTTTTCATATAATTTAAAGACACCTCCCCGTCATGTTTTACAATTTCAACCATCTGATGGATGTGTTTTAGACTATCAGTGGTGGCATTTTCCTTTGTAGTATGCTCCATATAATGAAGAAGTTTGCACAGCTCTTCCGAGAGATTTCCCTGTGTCCCTTTTGTATAAAGGAATAGAGTTCTGGCACCATCTTCATAAGGAAGAGATGGAATTTCTTCACACATGCTACGGATTGTGTAGAGCATGCGGTTTGCCCCGAGGGGATCAAAGGGAGTAATGAGAATCACAAAAACATTTTTTAGCATCTTGTAACTCTCTCCGGATTTCAAGCTGTTAGCATCAATCTTGGCGTGATAAAACCGTACCCTTCGGGGGAGCGCAGCAACTGCTTTTGGATCATCATTTTTATCCGGCTCCATGTCGTATACAGTGGCAGTATCTTCTAACTGGTCGGCTGGATCTTCTTCCAGAAAAACGTCCAGTCGCGCTCCGTGTTTGTCGGTGTCAGTACCATAATATACCTTTTGAGGAACCACAGTCAGTTTCCCAAAATCTTTTCCGAAAATAATTTTCAGGATCTCTCTGACAAACGCTTCACCGACTTCCGGATAGTTCACCATTGAGCCGAATAAAAAATCATCCAGCAGATTCAGGTCTTCAAGTTTCTTTTTTGCCATATGCATTTCTCCTTTCAACGTGCAAATGAAGCATACCTGCTGACGGAAAGAAGAAGCATATGTATTGGAATCCTTCTTTGCTTCACTGCTTTCCACCATATGTAGTTTTAAAATACGGGGAATCAGCAGCCGAACGGCTAAGAACTATTCCTGATTTGTGCTTTTATTGTAGCAAATCGGATATCGTGTGTCAAGGGAATAAATACTAAAAGTATATTTATTGTTAAAAAACTTGATATTATTCCTATTCTTTATACGGGAGTTTGACAGTTGAAAAAGGAAAAAATGTGGTATTTCTGGAATTAGGTGTGGGATACAATACGCCAGGTATTATCAAATATCCATTCTGGCAATATACGTACAATTGGAAGGACGCTTTTTACATTTGTATCGATAAAGGACAGGCGGATATTCCTTCGGAAAGAAAAGATAAAGCCATCTGCGTGGATGCTGATATATCAGCAGTGATTACAGATATGAAACGGAGTGTGAAAAAGTGATTATATCGACGGGAATGAGAACAGATATTCCAGCTCCGGCGTTTTATTCCCAATGGTTTCTAAATCGAATAGTGAAAGAGTCAATGGGGAAAGGTCATGATGTTTATTTATCGACAGGAATCTCCGGGACTATTTTCACACGCAATTCCTGCAAATGTGACAATTATATCAGAGAAATGGATAAATAAATTGCAAAAACATTACGAAAGTTTGATAAAATATTTAAAAACCGAGCAACATATGATATAATAGGCACATCGCAAAGACAGAGGTGTGCCAATGAGAAGAAAAAG
>CALZMS010000006.1 GCA_945788595.1 uncultured Lachnospiraceae bacterium | reverse complement strand
CAGACCATGGACACCGAGATCCTGATCCCCCACTGCGAGGCAGAGAATTTATACAATATCTTCTTCCAACTGCGCCTGGATCACCCGGAAATCTTCTGGGCGGTAGGCTTTTCCTATAAATATTATCCGGGTTCTCCGAATCTGATCTTCGTTCCGGAGTATCTTTTTGAAAAAAGCAAGATTCTGGAGCATAAGAAAGCCATGACAGCCCGGGTGGAGAAGCTTGTCCGGCCGGCGATGAAACTGACGGAGTGGGAGAAGGAAAAATATGTGCATGATTTTATCTGCGAAAATGTCCGGTACGATAAGCTGAAGAAACCTTATTCCCATGAGATCATCGGACCGCTGGGACAGGGCGTGGGTGTCTGTGAAGGCATAGCCAAAGCTGTGAAAGTGCTGCTTGACGCACTGGGTGTCTGGAACGTGATCGCGCTGTGCGGGAACAATCCGGAAAAGGGAATTAAATACCGCCATACCTGGAATGTTGTACGCATCGATGGCAAATATTATCATCTGGATGTTACTTTTGACAATACCCTGACCCGGGGAAACCAGGATGTGGCAGAGGAGATCCGTTACGATTACTTCAATCTGCCGGATAAACAGATATTTCGAGACCACGAGCCATTAATCGCTCCGGCACCCCAGTGCGCGGAAACAGATCATTTTTATTACCGCGAGAAAAAGCTGTCCTTTACGAAAATGGAGGATGTATACAAACGTTCCCTGCAGGCGGCTAAGAAAGGCAAAACGCTGACCTTTCACTGGCGGGGCGGGTATCTGACGAAAGAAGTGCTGATGGAAATTCTGGAGCAGATGCGAAAGGCCGGTGCAGAAAAGGGAAAGGTTCCTTCCGTGCAGATCAACTGGCCCCAGGCTGTGCTTCGTGTGAAATATCTGGAAGAGGATAAAACGGAGAGTATCGTTATGGAAGATGCCAATATAGCAGAAAACGAGGAAACAGAGTGACGGGCGAAAGCATGGTTCTGATGCAAACTGATCAGAGGTTCCGGGCACTCTCTGGAAAGGAGTAGTTTCGTGAGCAATTATATCACTACATACACAGGAAAACATTTTGACCCGACAGCCCCGGAGCCGGAGCTGATCGATATCCGGGACATTGCCCATGCACTGTCCATGATCTGTCGGGGAAACGGCCATGTCACTACCTTCTGGTCCGTAGGACAGCATTGCCTGTGCTGTGCCAGAGAAGCCGCGGCCAGAGGATTGTCGGAGCGCATGATCCTGGTCTGTCTTCTACACGATGCCAGTGAATGCTATATGTCTGATGTGCCGAGGCCTTTCAAAAAGAGTATGGCCGAATACAAACGGCAGGAAGAAGCTCTGCTGAAAATGATCTACGAGAAATTTCTGGGAAGTGATCTCAGTATGGAGGAACAGGCCCTTCTAAAAGAAATAGACGATGCAATGCTGTGGTACGATCTGGAGCATCTGCTGCATGAAAAGCAGGAGGGAGAAGCTCCTGAAATACATATTTGCCTGGATTATACGGTGCAGCCCTTTGCAGCGGTGGAGCAGGCATATCTGGAACTGTTTCACCAATATGTCTTTCCAAACCGGTAATTCTTTCTGGATCGTATTGGCTTTACAAAAGTTCCCATGTAAAATAGTATATATACATGTCGGATGAAATGTGAAAAGTTATACAATGGAAAGTCACCGGTGTGCAGAGAAAAAAGCGGCCGGATTTACGGATTAGGCTCTGCGCTTTTCACAGGTGTAAAAGCGTACATTTCCTCATAGGCTTCCAGTTCTGCCCGGTCCGTCAGACCAGAGGGTATCAGCCCTGTACAGTCTGTGGAGGATACGGCAGGACCGAGGTAATCGCTGGTATCGATCAGGCGTTGGTTTTGAAAATCGGCATTCTTTTTCGTGCGCATGGAGAATCTCCTTTTTGTTTACTATGTGCAGATTTGACGAAGAATATGCGTATATTTTTTGTGGACTTGAGGAAGAAAGGGACATAAAAATGAATGATGAACTTATTTTAGTGGACAGCCAGGATAGAGTGATTGGCTATGGAGAAAAATTGGAAGTGCACCAGAAGGAACTGCTTCACCGCGCATTCTCCATTTTTATTTTTGACAGAACAGATCAGACGATGCTGATACAGAAGAGGGCGGCCGGAAAATATCATTCTGGTGGTCTTTGGACGAATGCCTGCTGTTCACATCCAAGGAAAGGTGAGACAATGGAAACCTGTCTTTCCGAGAGAGTAAAAGAAGAACTGGGGCTGAAGGTGCAGTTTCATATCGTGGATCCGAAGACAGACGGTCTTTTTACCGAGGAAAGGAATGCGATATATTCCTGTGGGTCATTTATATATCTTGCCCGGTTTGACGGTTTGAGTGAGCATGAGATAGACCATGTGTTTTTGTACTGTCCGCTTGCGCATACTTTTGCAAAAGAAGACTTCGTCTGTAATCCGGAAGAGATAGAGGACAGCCGGTGGGTGACCATGGATGAACTGGATAAGTGGATGGCGGCTTCTCCGGAGGAATTTACGGCGTGGTTTGGGAAGGCACTGGAGTTGGTGAGAAAAAGGATGGGGCAGAGGAAATATGTCTAAATTTACAAAACAGGCCATACGCACGGCATGTCTGGAGCTTTTGGAGGAAAAGACTTTTGACAAGATCACGGTCAAGGATATCGTCATACGATGTGAGCTGAACCGCAATACGTTTTACTATTATTACAAAGATATCTACGATGTTCTTGAGGATATTTTTACTGTGGAAAGAGAACGGCTGCAGGAGAAAAACTGGGAAGAGAGTACCTTGTATGAAGCCTATCTGATGGTGGCAGATATAGTTTTCAGTCACAAAAAGGCCATTATGCATCTGACCAGCTCTCAGCATCAGGATATTCTGGTGAATTATTTGCGGTATGCCATAAATGACTTTATTCGTCCCCAGGTTTTGAAAAGAGAAGGGGCAAGTGAACTGGCGGAAGAGGATATCGATTACATTGTCAGTTTTTACAGCTGTGCCATCGGCGCGTATACAAGGCGATGGATCACAGATGGCATGAAGGAGGAACGTATGTCGTTTCTGCATAGGCTGCCGGACAGTTTTGAAATGACGGTGGATACGCTGATTCGACAGTGTAGGGAGAATACATACGAAAACAGATGATGGAGTGAGACAGCCGATGTGAAGAGCATGTTGGCTGTCTTTTTCTTGTATACTTCCGTGAAAGGCAGCTTTTTTACCGCAAACGGAAACGAGCTTTCGGTAGATTCATGATAGAATAAAAAAAAAGAATCAGTTGGGAGGAAGAATTATGGCATCGGTATGTATTCTTGATGAATTTCATGTACATAAAAACGAAGAATTTCTGAGTATAGCAGAGGAATTAAAGCCGGATCTGATCCGGACAGAGGTAACACCGCAGAGACTTTTGAAACTGGAGAGAAATGAACATCCGGAACCGGAGATCACGGAAGAAGAACCTGTGGATCATTTAAAGGAAAAAGTATTAAAAAAGGATGACAGTATCATTCTTGATTTTGGCAATCATTATGTAGGGTATGTGACGTTAGAACTGGCATCTGTGGGGAGTCACCAGGATGCGCCGGCCTATATTTATCTGAAATTTGCGGAACGTCTGGATGAGCTGACGACGGATATTTCTGCCTATAACGGTTGGATCAGTAAGGGGTGGATTCAGGAAGAGTATCTTCATGTAGATGTGCTTCCGGAGAAGCTTGTGCTGCCAAGACGTTATGCTTTCCGTTATCTGGAGATTAAGGTGCTGGATGTATCTTTGAAGTTCTCTCTGGTGGTGCAGGATGTGAAGCTGCAGTCTGTTTCGGCAGTTCGGGAGGAGATGGTACCTGCGATCCAGACAGAAGATGTTCTGCTTCGGAAAATCGATCAGGTCAGTATCCGTACCTTAAAAAACTGTATGCAGCTTGTCTTTGAAGATGGTCCTAAACGTGATCGAAGAATGTGGCTTGGGGATCTGCGTCTGCAGGCAAGAGCCAATTATAAGACCTTTGGTCATAAAGATATGGTAAAAAGGTGTCTGTATCTGTTTGGCGGCTTGACCTTTAATGAGGGTAAGATTCCAGCCTGTCTTTTTCTGGAACCGGAAATTGAGCCGGATGATACCTATCTGTACGATTATGCGCTGTTGTATGGTTCTGTTTTGTTGGATTATTATCAGGAGACCGGTGATGAGAAGACTCTTCAGGATTTGTATCCGGTCGCTATCCGCCAGATTGAGATTGGTCTGACTTATCTTACTGAGGATAATGTTATTCCGGATCGAAGCGGTGAATTCTGGTGCTTTGTTGACTGGGGCGAGGGACTCAATACCCAGGCATGTTCTCTGGCTATTTTGATTTATGCGATGAGGTATGGTATCCGTCTGGCCGAGTGCATGAAAGATACGCAGACGAAACAGTGGTTGTCTGAGAAGATTCAGGTATTGAAGCAGTCGGCTATTGACCATTTCTGGGATGAGGGGAAGCAGTTGTTTGTAAGCGGACCTGATCGCCAGATATCCTGGGCGACCCAGGTGTGGATGATTCTGGCGAGGGTGTTTGATCAGGAAAAAAACCGTGCGTTGATTCTGCATACTATTGAAGTGAATCCGAGAATTCGTATGGTAACGCCCTATATGTACCATCATTATATCGATGCGCTGATTCGCTCTGGCGAAAAAGAACGTGCTCTGGAAGAAATGAAACGGTATTGGGGCGAGATGATCCATGACGGGGCAGATACATTCTGGGAATTGTATAATCCTTTTAATAAATATGAATCGCCCTATGGTTCAGTAGCGGTGAACAGTTTTTGCCATGCATGGAGCTGCACACCTACATATTTCCTACGGAAATTTTATCTTACGGAAGAAGGAGATGTGAAAAAATGAAACAGTGTTACTGGCTCTGGTATCCGGGAGATTTTGAACTGTATCATGCTATGCAGCAGAATTTCAGTCGTGTGGAGAGAGGCTATGGATGGCCGGCGTTCTGGAAAAGCGAGGGTGTTCGTCATCGAGTAGTTTTTCGAAGGTCGTATCATCTGGAGCAGGAAACTTCTTTCTGTGTACTTTCTAAATCTGTGGGCTATGTATTGGCAGGGGAGAAGAAATATCCATTTGGAAAAGAAATTCTGTGTGGGCCGGGTGAGGTAGATGTGTCGGTTCATGCAGGATGTATTGAGGCTTTTCCAAACATCTATGTAAAAGGAGATATCATATGCTCTGATGAGGGATGGATGACGGAGGATTATGACCAGTCGGCAGTACCGGCGGGAAAGAACCGTTATTTTACAAGAGAAGAGCAGGATCCTACTCGGTGGGAATACAGTGAGAAGTGTTTTGAGCCTGTGTCAGAGACAGAGTGCGTTGGCGGTATGCTGTTTGAATTTGAGACGGAACTGACGGCTGTATTGCAGGTGGAGTATACGGATGGCTATCGTCCGATTCGTATCTGTTGTGGAGAATCGGCAGAGGAGGCTCTTGATCCGGTACACTGTTATTACAGTTGGGAACCTGACCCGGATACGGGGCTGTGTCCGCGCTGCGCTCTTCGTTTTGCTTTTGTCCCCGGTGTCAGAAAAGGAGAGGTTCATCTGACGGCGCTGCATCAGTATGTGGATATCCCGGTGCGGGCAGATTTTTGCTGTGATAACGAGAAAATTAATGCCATTTGGAATGTGGCTGAGCATACGTTCAGGCTATGCAGTGGAATTTTTTTTATTGATGGTGTGAAGCGGGATAAATGGATCTGGTCCGGCGATGCGTACCAGAGCTTTTTTGTCAATCAGTATCTGTTTGCGGATCCGGATATTGATCAGCGTACGCTGATCGCTCTTCGGGGCAATGATCCGATGACGACCCATATTAATACGATTATGGATTATTCTCTGTTTTGGATACTGGGGATAAAGAAGCATTATGAGGCCTATGGGGATCTGCGATTTGTAAAGCAGATGTACCCTAAAATGTGTTCGTTGATGGGTTTCTGTCAGAAACAGACGGATGAGCATGGGTTTATCGTAGGACGCAAAAAGGACTGGGTATATATTGACTGGGCAGATTTTGATAAAGAGGGGCCTGTCTGTGCGGAGCAGATGCTGTATGCAGCCTGTTGGAAAGCTATGGAAGAGATCAGCGTTTTGTTAGGCGAGGACAGTCAGAAGTTTCAGGAGAATTATGCGCAGTTAAAAGAGACGATCCCTGCTTTTTTCTGGGATGAAGAAAAGGGGGCGTTTATTGATTCGTATGTATCGGGAAAACGCCATGTTACCCGCCATGCCAATATTTTTGCTGTGTTGTATGATATTGCGGACGATATGCAGCAGGAGAACATTATACAGAATGTTATAAATAACGATGAGATTCCTGCCATTACAACACCGTATTTTAACTTTTTTGCGCTGGACATGCTGTGCCAGATGGGAAAGTTTCAGGAAGTCTGGGATACGCTGCACAACTACTGGGGCGGTATGCTGGATCGCGGCGCTGTGACTTTCTGGGAAGAATATGATCCCATGGTACCCGTGAAGGCACAGTACGATATGTATGGTGACCGGTTTGGCAAGAGTCTTTGTCATGCATGGTCTGCCAGCCCCATTTATTTTCTGGCACGCTATTTTATGGGCCTTAAATTTACTCAGACTGGTGGCACAGGGTTTGTACTGGAACCACAGCTGTCGTTTTTCTCTTCATTTCAGTGTACTCTTCCTGTGGGTGAAAAAAATGTACGGATGAACTGGGATGGAAAACAATTGAAGATTTTTACAGAATGTGCCGGCGGCACAGTGCAAATAAATGGGAAGATATATAGCCTTTGTCCGGGAGAAGAACTGTGTATATAGAAGTGGCAGTTTAGTCTAAATTCAAATGAAATGGGAAAGGAAAACTAATATGATCAAGACAGATTTTAACAAAGGCTGGTTCTGTCGTTGTCTGACCAGACCGGAAGAAGCATATCCGGTGACGCTGCCCCATGACGCTATGCTGAGTGAACCCCGCACCCGGGAGAGTATGGGGCGGGAGAATATCGGCTGGTATATTGGTGGAGACTATGAATATACGAAAACGTTTTTTGTTCCGGAAGACTATCAGGATAAAGTGATGATCTTGGAATTCGAAGCAGTGTACCATAATGCAGAGGTATACGTTAATGGACAGAAAGCGGCTTTTCGCCCCTATGGTTACACCAATTTTTATGTGGATCTGAAACCATATGTAAAGTTCGGTATAGAAAACGAGCTCCGGGTCATTGCCAGAAACACGGATCAGCCCAACAGCCGTTGGTATTCCGGTACCGGAATCTATCGTCCGGTGATGCTATATGTAGGAGAGAAAAAGCATATTCCGATAAATGGAATGAAGATCCGCACGTTAAGCTATGCACCGGCAGTGGTCGAGGTACGGGTAAAAACGTCTGCTCCCGGCAGTGTCAAGGTGCAGATATGCCGTGAGGAAAATCTTGTGCTGGAAAGCGAAGCGCAGACAGAGGGAGAAGAAGCTGTTTTTACACTGGAGATACGCAATGCTCGTCTGTGGAGCACGGAGGAGCCGGTGCTGTATACCTGCAGAGCTTTTTTTGCCGGTGATGTGACGGAAGAGACTTTTGGTATCCGGGAATTGAAATGGGACAGTACATATGGTCTGACTATTAATGGACAGCGTGTAATCCTGCGAGGTGCCTGCATTCACCATGATAATGGTATTCTGGGGGCCTGCGCTTTCCCGGAAGCGGAGGAGAGAAAGGTTCGCATACTGAAGGAAAACGGTTACAATGCACTGCGGTCTGCTCATTATCCCTGCTCTAAAGCAATCTTAGATGCCTGCGACCGACTGGGCATGCTGATGATGGATGAGTATGTGGATGTCTGGTATATTCATAAAACACAGTATGATTATGCAGAGTATATGCAGGACTGGTGGAAACAGGATATACTGGATATGGTGGAGAAGGACTATAATCATCCTTCTGTGATCATGTATTCTACGGGAAATGAAGTATCGGAAACAGCGCAGAAAAAGGGTATTGCACTGACCGGGAAAATGACAGAGTATATTCATGGACTGGATGGTACCCGTCCGGTAACCTGCGGGATCAATATTTTCTTCAATTTCTTAAGCTCTATGGGCTTTGGCGTATATAGCGATGAGAAAGCAAAACAGTGTGCCGAAGCTGCCAGAAAAGAAGCGCTGCCGGAGAAAAAGGAAGCTGACCGGGCAACGGCAAAGAAGAAAAAGGCGGTAGGCAGTGAGTTTTACAATACACTGGCTTGCGCCATGGGCGACCGTTTTATGAAATGGGGGGCTACATTGTATCCCTGTGATCTTAAAACAAGAGATGCTTTTTCCAATATGGATGTAGCAGGTTATAATTATGGTATCAATCGCTATCGCCATGATCTGAAAAAATATCCAGATCGTCTGATTCTGGGCAGCGAAACATTCTGCAAAGATGCCTATGCTTTTTATGAACTTGCGAAGGATAATCCCCGTCTGATCGGAGACTTTGTGTGGGCCGGCTGGGATTATATCGGAGAGGTTGGTCAGGGTAGTGCGGAATACAGTGATTACAGTTTTTGTGGTGACTATCCGGAAACTGGTATGACGGGCGGTAACGGAAGAATCGATCTCTTAGGAAAACCTCGGGCAGAAGCTGCATTCACAAAAGTGGCTTTCAACCAGGAAAAAGGTCCGCGTATGGCCATCTGGCCGGTGTATCAGACAGAGAAACTTCATATCACAGGATGGCAGCTGACAAAGGCACTGGAAAGCTGGTCTTACAGGGGCTGTGAGGGTATGCCGGCAAAAATAGAAATATATGCCCGGGCTTTTGCAGTAGAACTTTTTTTAAACGGAAAGAGTGTTGGAAAAAAACGTATGCCGAAAAAGAATTGCCGTGTTGTATTTACTATTCCCTATGAGGATGGAGAACTGAAAGCGGTAAGCTATGATGAGACGGGGAGAGAGATCGGTCGTCAGACCATGGTTACGGCAAAAGAAGATACAGTATTGAAGCTTATGCCGGAATCACAGGTGGCAGAACCTGAAGGACTGGTATTTGTGCCGCTGCAGTACACAGACGCGGACGGTGTATGGAAGCCTATGGAGAGACACTGCCTGACAGTGACGGTGGAAAATGGTACATTGGTGGGATTTGGCAGCGCCAACGCCTATGTGGATGGCAATTATACGCAGCATACGACAGAAACTTATTATGGTGAAGCGATGGCGGTGGTACGTGCCGGTACATCCGGAATGATGCGGATAACCGTATGCGATGAAGGTAAAAGCTATTTAGTGGAAATTCCCGTGAAAATAAGTTGACTTCTGAGACGGTGTGAAACAATCTGTAAAAAGAAGTTGAATGGCAAAATAACGGAAAACATATGTACAATATTCACAAAAACGTATAATATTATTTGTGCATGTTTTCTTTATGTAAAAATGTATGTGATTTTAGATGAAAAATCTTTCCCATTTACGTATGGAAATGTGCAGTCTGCGTGCAAAATGGGAGAGAGTTTTTAAAATGTGTTAGTATCTGTCCATAGAAAGTATGGCACGCAAAAGGCAGATCTTAGCCATACTTTGAGAAAGAAAGGAGAAAAACGCATGAGCAAAAAAAGAAATCTCTGGCGTGGTCTGACTACCTGTACAGCATCTCTTCTGACCATTTCTATGGCAGCGGGCTCTCTGGTTGGCAGCTATCGTACAGACATTGACAAGTTTCTGGGCACCAAGAGTAGTGCTATGGTGACAGATAACACAGAGGGAGAGGATTTGTATTCTTTTAAATCTGATTATTCCAGTACAACAGAACTGCTGGATTCCATCGAAGATCTTGGTGAGCGTATGAGTGAAGAGGGAACTGTTCTGTTAAAGAACGAAAACAATGTGCTTCCTCTGACAAAGGAGGAGACACAGAAGCTGTCTCTTCTCGGATTTTCCAGTTATTATCCGGTGCAGGGTGGTGATATGGGAAGCTCTCTGAATGTTAATAAGGGAACAGATGCGGATACAGTAGATTTTGTGGAAGCACTGACAGCCAAGGGATTTGGTATTAATGCAGATCTGCAGTCTCTTTATAAGAGTCTGGAGGCAGATTTCAAGACAGAAGTGAATATGTGGGGAAACATCATTGAATATTACCACATTACAGCACCGGCAACTGACGGTGTGTTCAGCAGTAAAGAGCCGTCTCAGGAAAAATTGGCCAGTGTAAACGGCGAATGGAAGGATACCTTGCAGAATTACAATGTTATGCTGGTAACCATCGCCCGTTCTTCTACAGAGAATGGTACTTACCTTCCGGGAGAGGATGGCGTTGATGCCTCTCAGGGCCTGAATCAGACGGATCCTCTGGGCTTAAGCGATGATGAGCGCGATCTGATCAATGCTGCTGTTGAGGCAAAAAATACTAATGGCGGTAAAGTTATTGTTATGCTGAATAATGCCAATGCCATGGAAATTGATGAGATCAAGAATAATGATGGCGTTGACGCGATTCTGGAAGTTGGACTTCCGGGTGGCTATGGTTTCTATGGTGTAGCTGATGTGCTTTCAGGTGATGTTAATCCTTCCGGCCATCTGGCAGATACTTATGCAGTGACCAATGCCAATTCTCCGGCTGCACAGAATTTTGGCAATTATGCATGGACTAATGCGGATCCGGCTATGAATATCAATGCAGAGGAGGTTGAGGCAGAGGGTATCTATACCGGATATAAATATTATGAGACCAGATATGCAGATACTGTTCTCGGACAGGGAAATGCAGATGCCAAAGTGGGAAGTTCCACAGGTGAAGGATGGAATTATGATAATGAAGTGACCTATCCTTTCGGTTATGGCCTTTCTTACACCACCTTTGACCAGACGCTGAAAAGTATAGATGTGGATTTGGAAAACAGAACAGTAACTGCAGAGGTGGAGGTAAAGAATACTGGTGCTGTTGCCGGTAAAGATGTGGTACAGCTCTATACTTCCGTACCGTATACAGAGTATGATATTGAACATAAAGTAGAAAAGTCTGCGATTCAGCTGCTGGATTATGAAAAGACAGATGTGATCGAGCCGGGGGCAAGCCAGACGATTACCATTACTGCCGATGCGCAGGATATGGCCAGCTGGGATTCTACATGTGAGAATGAGGCAGGAACCACCGGTAACTGGATCCTGGACAATGGTACATATTATTTTACCGTGGGTAATGGTGCCCATGAGGCGGTAAACAATGTGCTTGCTGCACAGAACCAGGCTGTTGTTGGAGATAAAGATAATGTACAGACATGGGAACTGGAAGCTTTTGATTCTTCTTCCTTTGCTGTGACATTAAACGGCACACCGGTAGAAAACCAGCTGCAGGATGCAGATCTGAACTACTGGATGGACGGTACAGTGACTTATCTTACCAGAAATGACTGGGAAGGTACGTGGCCGAAGACCTACAAGGATCTGACTGCAACAGACGAAATGATCAGTGCCATGGCAGATGATTACAGCACCATTGAGGCTAATGGTGATCCGGCTTCTGTGACATTTGGTGCAGATAATGGAATGACTCTTGCTAATCTCAAGGGCGTAGCAGATATTACGGATGAGCGTTGGAGCCAGCTGCTTGATCAGATCACTTTGGAGGAGTGCCTGATCCGTACAGGTCTTGGTGGTACCAGTACAAAGATTATTGAGTCTCTGACTTCTCCGGAAGTAATCCAGAACGATGGACCAAACGGATTTAATTCTTATCCTCTGGGACAGTATGCCAATGCAGACGCTTCCACGGGAGATCCCTGTGTGATTGCCGAGGATGATCCGAACCGTGAATATAAGATGGGTGTTATGGCAAATGAGACAGTTATTGCCCAGACTTTCAGCAAACAGCTGGCAGCAGAATGGGGCAAGGCTGTAGGTAACTATTCACTGTGGGCAAATACAACGATTTGGTGGGGCGTAGGTACCAACCTGCATCGTGTACCGTACAATGCACGTAACCATGAATATTATTCTGAGGATGCTGTACTGACCGCTGGTCAGGGTGCAGCGGTGATTGAGGCAGGACATGAATATGGAGTGATCATTGCTCCGAAACATCTGGCCTTTAATGATACTGAGATCAACCGTACAGGTATTGCCGAGTTCATGAGCGAGCAGGCGGCCCGTGAGAATGAGCTGCGCGGTGTACAGGATTGTATTGAGGAAGCCGGCGCTCTTGGTGTCATGACTACATATAACCGTGTAGGCTGTGTGACAAGTAATGCTCATACCGGACTGCTTCTCAACATTCTTCATAAGGAATGGGGATTCAAGGGATTGATGTCTGAGGACTTTATTCAGGATCCTACCTATACTAAGATTCGTATGGCTGTACACAATGGTGTAACCATGACCTGCAATACCGGAGACAATACTATGGCTGCCGTTATGGAAAAATGGCCGTACTGGAGTGTGGAGAATGCAAGCCAGAGTGAAGAACTTCTGCAGGATCTGAAGCAGGCAATGCTGTATCAGAACTATGCAATTGCCAACTCAAACGCAATGGATGGACTGTCAACCTCTACACATATTGAGAAACTGAACACCTGGTACGATAACCTGATCACAGGTCTTCGTCTTGGCTTTGGTGTACTGACCTTACTTTGTGTAGCAATGTATCTGTTCAGTCTGAAAAAGAAAGAGCAGTAAGGAGGAAGAATGATGACAGAAAAGAAAAAAATGGGCGCAGGCCTGATTCTCAGCACAATTACCGTTCTGGTGACTTGTGTGGGACTGATCCTGTATATGATGAACTGCAAGACCAATTATTTTGCCAATATGGGTGTTGATATGGTGGTCGTGTTTTGCCTGGCTGCTTCTGTGATCCTGGAAATCGTAATGATCGCGGCATCTCTGAAAATGGGGGCAAAACCGGCACTGGATATCATTCCGGTAGCAAGTGGTGTGCTGACTGCATTTGCGGTTATTCGTTTTATCGGAAGCAGAATTGCCGGAGCGGCATCTATTATGACCTTTGAAAATAATGCAGAGAATATGGCAGATTTAAAGGGTGCGATTGTGGCTATGATCGTATGTGTGGTCGCTCTGGTATGTGTGATCATCTCCTCTTTTTTCAAAGTAGTAAAGGATTGATTTTATGAGTAAAACAAAACGTGATTTCTGGACCGGTCCTCTGACCGGTTCCAGAATCAAAACAGATGAGGTAAAGCTTCCGGAAATGCTGATTGGTTATTTTATCGGGCCTTTTGGCGCTCTTCTGGCCTCCGGTATTTTTACCAGTATTCTGCAGAATTATTTTACAGATGTACTGAAACTGAATCTGACATTTCTGACGACGCTGCAGCTGTTTTCCACGATTCTGATCGTGGCAGCAAACCTGATCGTAGGTCAGCTCATTGAACGTACAAAAACCATGGCGGGAAAAGCCAGACCCTGGATTCTGTTGTCTGCGCTGACCTTGTCCATTGCGACGGTTCTGATGTTTGTGGTTCCTTTTGAAGGAACAGCAAAAATGGTATGGATCGCTATCGCTTATAACCTGTTTTACGCGGTGGCTTATCCCATCTATAATACGGCAAACTCGACATTGATTCCTGTGTCCACACGAAATAGTAAGCAGAGAGGTGCGCTGGCTTCCTTTACCAATGTGGCCGGTCTCGCTGTTATGGGTGCCGGATCCATGGTATTTCCCATGCTGGTATCCTTTGCGTTGAAAGAAGATCAGCATCTGTGGCTGGTAGCTATGGCTGCTGTGGCCATTTTCTCTGCTCTGACAATCTTTTTGCAGTTTCAGTTTACCCGTGAACGTGTAACGGAAGAACTGATGGCTAAAGGAGAAGTTAAAGAAGAAAAAGTCAAAACGGTTTCTCTCAAAGAACAACTCAAAGCAGTTGCCAGTGACAGAATGTGGTGGATCGTTATGTTGTTTTATCTGGGCTTCCAGTGGAGTGGTGCTATGAAAAACGGTTCCATGACGTATTTTTGCAAATGGGTGCTGGATAATACCTTCTTTGGTACAGCTGA
>CALZMS010000005.1 GCA_945788595.1 uncultured Lachnospiraceae bacterium | reverse complement strand
AATCTGAGAGACAGAAAAAATCCCCGCTTCCCTTTACCACCAGTACACTGCAGCAGGAAGCGTCAAAACAGCTGAATTTTGCCACTCAGAAGACTATGCGCATTGCCCAGCAGCTGTATGAGGGTGTTGAGATCAAAGGCTCAGGTACTGTTGGTCTGATCTCCTATCTGCGTACAGATTCTACAAGAATTTCTGAAGAAGCAGATGCAGCCGCAAGAGAATATATTGCTTCTGCATATGGAGAAAATTATGTGGGACAGTCCCAGACAAAGAAAAAAGATGAGCATAAGATCCAGGATGCCCATGAGGCTATCCGTCCTACAGACATTACCCGTACACCGGTAAAGGTCAAGGAATCTTTAAGCAGAGATCAGTTCAGACTGTATCAGCTGATCTGGAACCGTTTTGCGGCCAGCCGGATGGCAGCAGCCGTATCAGAGACTACGACAGCCCATATTGAGGCGGGAGAGTATATGTTCAGCGCATCTACTTCCCGTACAGTATTTGAGGGATTTATGGCGGTATATAAAGTGGCGGATGAGGAAACGGAGCCGGACAGCAAGGCTGTCGGCGGAATGGAAGCGGGCAGCGAGCTGCCTCTGAAGGAAATGAAGCCTCAGCAGCATTTTACCCAGCCGCCGGCCCATTTTACAGAAGCTTCTCTCGTAAAAACTATGGAGGAACTGGGTATTGGACGTCCAAGTACTTATGCGCCGACGATTACCACGATCCTGGCCCGTCGTTATGTGTCCAAGGAGAATAAAAATCTGTATTTGACAGAGCTTGGAGATGTGGTCAATCAGATGATGAAGGAAGCTTTCCCAAGTATTGTGGATGTGCATTTCACCGCTGCTATGGAGGCTCTTCTGGATCAGGTGGGCGAAGGTGAGATCGACTGGAAGACGGTGGTTCGAAATTTCTATCCGGATCTTGATGCGGCAGTTAATGCAGCGGAGAAAGAACTGGAAAAGGTGAAGATCGAGGATGAGGTGACGGATGTCATCTGTGAGAACTGCGGCAGACATATGGTAATCAAATATGGTCCCCATGGACGTTTTCTGGCTTGTCCCGGATTCCCGGAGTGTAAGAACACCAAGCCGTATCTGGAAAAGATCGGTGTGGCCTGTCCGGAGTGCGGAAAGGATATCGTGCTTCGCCGGACGAAAAAGGGACGTATCTATTATGGCTGCGAGAATAATCCGGACTGTGAATTTATGTCCTGGCAGCGACCGGTGGAGAAGAAGTGTCCGAACTGCGGAGGGTACATGGTGGTCAAGGGAAATAAGATCGCCTGTGCGGATAAGAGTTGTGGATATGTGGAAGTGAATAGTAAGGAATGATATGAGGACGGACGGGACTGCCTGGGGGCGGCACCGTCCGTCATGTGTATACAGTTTTTGCTCCTGCTGCGCTCGCTCCGAGCCTGAGGTCTCGGAGTCGTGCTCGCTAAAGTCGCGAAAACTGTATACACATGGCGGGCGTTGCCCCCCCCAGGCAGTCCCTGTTTTTGCAGGAGGGTGTAATGGTTGGAATGTGTAGTGTAAACGGGTGGAATAGTTTGAAATGAGTGGATAATACTCTAAAAATGAGAAAAAGTCTGAATTTTTTGAAAAATATCTTGATTATGCAAAAAAAATATTTTAATATATGAAAGTGAAGAAAATAAGGATTCCATCGTTGGAATGAAGGGAGGAAGTAAGTGAGCGTACAGTTACTGGACAAAACGAGAAAGATTAATAAGCTTTTGCACAATAATAATTCTACCAAAGTTGTTTTTAACGATATCTGTGAGGTTCTGGTGGAGACGCTTTCTTCCAATATTCTGGTGATCAGCCGTAAAGGTAAGGTTCTGGGTGTGGGTCTCTGTAAAGGCGTGGAGGAGATCACGGAGCTGATCGTGGATAAGGTGGGCGGATATGTGGATCCACTTCTGAATGATCGTTTTTTGAGTGTGCTTTCTACGAAGGAGAATGTGAATCTGGAGACGCTGGGTTTTCTGGGAAGTAATATTCGGGATTATGACGCGATCATCAGTCCTATCGACATTGCCGGAGAACGGCTGGGAACTTTGTTTATGTATCGCAGCGGACAGTCTTACGATATAGATGATATTATTGTCAGTGAGTATGGTACTACTGTAGTGGGACTGGAGATGATGCGTTCAGTGAACGAAGAGAATCAGGAGGAGGCTAGAAAGGTCCAGGTGGTGAAATCGGCCTTTAATACCCTGTCTTTTTCCGAGATGGAGGCTATCGTTCATATATTTGAGGAGCTGGATGGCAACGAAGGTATTCTGGTAGCCAGTAAGATCGCGGATCGTGTAGGTATCACCCGTTCTGTGATCGTCAATGCTTTGCGCAAGTTTGAGAGTGCCGGTATTATCGAATCCAGATCCAGTGGTATGCGGGGAACTTATATTAAGGTACTGAACGATGTGATTTTTGATGAATTAAAAAAGATGAAAGAAAAAGAATAGCAAAAGCAGCCGCTTCCTTTCGGGGAAGCGGTATTTTTTTACATTTGCTGCATATATAAAACAGTGAAATTATAATAAAAACGAAAACATGAGAAAAAATGAGAAAATAAGAGTAAAAAAGAGCAATAAAGATTTAATATAATAAAATATTGAAAATCATGTGGTTGCCTAAATGAGACAAAATCACTAATATATGCATTAGTCAATCAGCACTCAAACGTAACGAGTGCTAATAAAAAGAAAGTCATAAAAGGAGGACCTGAATATGAAATTAGTACCTTTGGGAGACAGAGTTGTTTTAAAGAAAATCATTGCAGAAGAGACCACAAAATCCGGAATCGTACTGCCGGGCAGTGAGAAAGAAAAACCGCAGATGGCTGAGGTTATCGCTGTAGGACCGGGCGGAATTGTTGACGGAAAGACAGTGACCATGGAAGTACAGCCGGGCGATCAGGTAGTATATGCTAAATATGCAGGAACCGAGATCGAGGTTGAGGAAGAAAAATACATGATCATCAAACAGGATGACATTCTGGCTATCTTAAAATAATCATTTTGCAGGAGGACAAACATCATGGCTAAGGAAATCAAATTTGGCGCAGAAGCAAGATCTGCTCTTGAAGCAGGTGTAAATAAGCTGGCAAATACCGTACGTGTAACACTGGGACCGAAAGGAAGAAACGTAGTTCTGGACAAATCCTACGGCGCTCCGTTGATCACTAACGACGGTGTAACTATCGCAAAAGAGATCGAACTGGAAGACGGTTTTGAGAACATGGGTGCACAGCTGATTCGTGAAGTTGCATCCAAGACAAACGATGTTGCCGGTGATGGTACCACAACAGCTACTGTTCTGGCACAGGCAATGGTAAATGAGGGAATGAAGAACCTGGCAGCAGGCGCTAACCCGATCGTTCTGAGAAAAGGTATGAAGAAAGCCTGTGACGCTGCTGTAGCAGAGATCGCTGCCATGAGCAAAAAGGTAAGCGGTAAAGAGCAGATCGCAAAAGTTGCCGCTATTTCTGCCGGTGATGAAGAAGTTGGTAACCTTGTAGCAGATGCTATGGAAAAAGTATCTGAGGACGGTGTTATCACTATTGAAGAGTCAAAGACCATGAGAACAGAGCTGGATCTGGTAGAAGGTATGCAGTTCGACCGCGGTTATATTTCCGCTTACATGGCTACAGATATGGAAAAAATGGAAGCTGTTCTGGATAATCCGTATATCCTGATCACAGATAAGAAGATCTCCAATATTCAGGAAATCCTGCCGCTGTTGGAGCAGATCGTTCAGTCTGGTTCCAAGCTGCTGATCATTGCCGAGGATGTTGAGGGCGAGGCTCTGACAACTCTGATCCTGAATAAACTGCGTGGTACATTCTCTGTAGTTGCTGTTAAGGCTCCGGGCTATGGCGACAGAAGAAAAGCTATGCTGGAAGATATCGCAATTCTGACTGGAGGACAGGTGATCACATCTGATCTTGGTCTGGAACTGAAAGATACTACTATGGCTCAGCTTGGTCGCGCTAAATCCGTTAAAGTACAGAAAGAGAACACCATCATTGTTGATGGCTTTGGCGATAAAGATGCCATCAAAGGCCGTATTGCTCAGCTGCGTGCACAGATCGAGGAGACAACATCCAACTTTGATAAAGAGAAACTGCAGGAGAGACTGGCAAAACTGGCTGGCGGCGTAGCTGTGATCCGTGTAGGTGCTGCTACTGAGACAGAGATGAAAGAAGCTAAACTTCGTATGGAAGATGCTCTGGCTGCCACAAGAGCTGCTGTTGAGGAAGGTATCGTACAGGGTGGTGGATCCGCTTATATCTACGTTTCCAAGAAGGTTGCTGAGATGGCTGCAGGTCTGGAAGGTGACGAAAAGACAGGTGCCCGCATCGTGCTGAAGGCTCTGGAAGCTCCGCTGTTCCATATCGCTGCCAACGCAGGTCTGGAAGGTTCCGTAATTATTAATAAAGTAAAAGAATCTGAGATCGGTGTAGGCTTTGATGCATACAAAGAAGAGTATGTAAATATGATCGATACAGGTATTCTGGATCCGGCTAAGGTTACCAGAAGCGCTCTGCAGAACGCTACCAGCGTAGCTGCTACACTGCTGACCACAGAGTCCGTAGTTTCTACTATCAAAGAGCCCACTCCGGCAGCTCCGGCAGCAAACCCGGGTATGGGCGGAATGATGTAATCAGGGTTCATGGAGCTTCAGGAGTATTTGTGAAGCTGCTGAACAGACAGTAAATAGAATACTGAGACAGGTGAGGGTCGTTTCTGAGTGGAAACGGCCCTTTATTATGTGTGTAGATAGACATTTATAAATAATACAGATAAGTGGGGAAATGTCAGAAAAATTGCTTGGAAAAAATGAAAAAAATGTAAAAAAAGCGTGGGTTTTGCCAGTTGACAGTGCCGGACAGATTTGATAAACTATGGGACAACTTAGGGTAACGAGTTATATTATCGCATAAATAAAAAAGGAGGCAAATATGGGTCAGATTATTGGCGAAGGCATTACTTTTGATGATGTACTGCTGGTTCCGCAGTATTCCGAAGTAACACCGAACATGATCGATCTGTCAACATGGTTGACTAAGAAGATCAAACTGAATATCCCGATGATGAGTGCCGGCATGGACACTGTCACCGAGCATCGTATGGCTATTGCGATGGCTAGACAGGGTGGTATCGGTATTATCCATAAAAATATGTCTATCGAAGCACAGGCAGATGAGGTTGACAAGGTAAAACGTTCCGAGAATGGTGTTATTACAGATCCTTTCTATCTGTCTCCTGAAAACACACTGGAGGATGCCAACAATCTGATGGCTAAATTCCGTATTTCCGGCGTGCCGATTACAGAAAATAAAAAACTGGTGGGTATCATTACCAACCGTGATCTGAAGTTCGAAGAGGATTACACTAAAAAGATTAAGGACTGCATGACCTCTGAGAATCTGATCACAGCTCCGGAAGGAATCACTCTGGAGGAAGCAAAGTCCATTCTTGCCAGAGCAAGAAAAGAAAAACTTCCGATCGTTGATAAGGATTTCAACCTTAAAGGTCTGATTACTATTAAAGATATCGAAAAACAGATCAAATACCCGCTTTCCGCCAAGGACGACCATGGCCGTCTGCTTTGCGGTGCCGCTGTAGGTATCACAGCCAATGTGCTGGAGCGTGTGGAAGCTCTGGTAAAGGCTCACGTGGATGTGATCGTTATCGATTCCGCTCATGGCCATTCTGCAAATATCTTTAAGACTCTGAGAATGATCAAAGAGCACTATCCGGATCTGCAGGTAATTGCAGGAAACGTGGCTACTGGTGCTGCTACCAGAGATCTGATCGAGGCAGGTGCTGACGCAGTTAAGGTTGGTATCGGACCCGGATCTATCTGTACTACCCGTGTGGTTGCCGGTATCGGTGTTCCGCAGATCACTGCGATCATGGACTGCTATGCCGTAGCTAAGGAGTATGGTATTCCGATCATTGCTGATGGCGGTATCAAGTTCTCCGGTGATATGACTAAGGCTATTGCTGCAGGTGCCAATGTCTGCATGATGGGCAGCATGTTTGCCGGATGTGATGAGAGCCCGGGAGATTTCGAGCTGTATCAGGGACGTAAATATAAAGTATATCGTGGTATGGGATCTATCGCAGCCATGGAAAACGGCAGCAAAGACCGTTATTTCCAGTCTGGTGCCAAAAAGCTGGTTCCGGAAGGTGTGGAAGGTCGTGTGGCATACAAGGGTATGCTGGAGGATACGGTATTCCAGCTGATAGGCGGTATCCGTTCCGGTATGGGTTATTGTGGCGCTCCGGATATTGAGACTCTGAAGACTACAGGTAAGTTTGTGAAGATTTCTGCGGCTTCTCTGAAGGAATCTCATCCGCATGATATTCATATTACAAAAGAAGCTCCGAATTATAGTGTGGAGCAGTAATAGATAAGGGTGTTGGGCCGTCGCCCGCTGCCGGTCCGTAGCATATATATGTATTTTTTTGCTCCTGCTGCGCTCGCTCCGAGCCTGTAGTCTCGGAGTCGTGCTCGCTAAAGTCGCAAAAATACATATATAATCTACGGACCGGCAGCGGGCGACGGCCATTTACGAGGGTGAAAGACGGTAGATGAAGAGATGGTAGAGAAACGAAAGACGACAAGGATGAGGAGGCACAGAAGGCGCCGACGGGGAAGGAAGGACAGGCGGCAGCAGATTCTTCTTAGAATTTTGGCGGTGGTGATCGTTGTGGCAGCGGTGCTTCTTTTGTTTTCTTTTGTTTCGGAGAAACAGAAGAAAACAATCTTGCAGGCGGAGGCTGTGGGCAGTATGCCTGATGACGCTGAGGGAGATATTGACTGGTTTGGGGCTCCTGAGATCGATGTGGAGCTTTTGACGGTGAATCCGTATTCGCGGCCGGGGATCGTGTTGAAGTCGGTTAAGGGGATTGTGGTGCATTATACGGCGAATCCGGGTAGCTCGGCGATGGCGAACAGGAATTATTTTGAGAATCTTAAGGATAGTCAGGACAGGAAGGTGAGCAGCCATTTTGTGATTGGGCTGGATGGGGAAGTGGTTCAGTGTATTCCGACAAAGGAGATCGCTTACGCGTCCAATGATCGGAATACGGATACGCTGTCCATTGAGTGCTGTCATCCCGATGATACCGGTGAGTTTACGGAGGATACCTATGATTCTCTGGTGCAGCTGACGGCCTGGCTGTGTAAACGGTTTTCACTGGATAAGGATGATGTGATCCGGCATTATGATGTTACGGGAAAGGACTGTCCGCGGTTCTTTGTGCAGAATGAGGATGCCTGGGAACAGTTCAGGGATGATGTGCAGATGAGAAAAAATGAAATTATTTCTGCGAAAAAACAGGGGAAAAAGTAAGTGTTCAGACTGAAAAGGGTCACTTGCTGATGAGAAAGAATGAGGATGATGTGATAAAAAGTCCTCAAATCCGACAGAAAATGAGTTGAAAAGAAGAAAAAAGTAGTGTACTATATGTGCAGTGGCTGTATGACTGGCGGAAGCAGAGTAAACTGCAGGGGAGTACAGCAAAACGTAAATGCCGACCGCCTGGGCAGCCCCTGGGGCTGACCAGGCGGTTTTTTAATTTCACTGAAGTGGCAGTGAAAGGACAGAAAACAGGAGGAAAATCAATGCAGAAAGTATCTTTGGCAACGGAATTGAACACCAACAGCTACCCGGGCAGAGGTATCGTTATCGGACGCTCTGAGGATGGAAAGTATGCAGTGACCGCATATTTCATTATGGGAAGAAGCGTAAACAGCCGTAACCGCGTATTTGTGGAGGATGGCGAGGGTATCCGTACCCAAGCTCATGACCCGTCCAAATTAAGCGATCCGAGCCTGATCATCTACGCTCCCGTCAGAGTGCTGGGCAACCAGACTATCGTTACCAACGGTGACCAGACAGATACTGTTTATGAACTGATGCAGCAGGGTAAGACTTTTGAGGAGTCTTTGCGTACCCGCGAATTCGAGCCGGACGCTCCGAATTTTACCCCCCGTATTTCCGGCATTATGCATGTGGAGGACGGAAATTATGATTTCTCCATGTCTATCTTAAAGAGCGAGGACGGAGATCCTGAGTACTGCATCCGCAATACCTTCAGCTATCCGAATTGCCCGGCCGGTGAGGGACGCTTTATCCACACTTATATGGAAGACGGTGATCCGCTGCCGAGCTTTGAGGGAGAACCCACTAAGGTGGATATTCAGGGCGACATCGACGCTTTTACCGATCTGGTATGGAACAATCTGAACGAAGATAACAAGGTTTCTCTGTTTGTACGTTACATTGATATTGCTACAGGCAAATACGAGACCCGCATTGTAAATAAGAATAAATAAGATAAAGGAGAACGATGATGAAAGAGTTAGCACTGAAATACGGATGTAACCCGAACCAGAAACCGTCCCGCATTTTTGTGGAGAACGGTGAGCTTCCGATTACCGTTTTAAACGGCAAACCGGGATATATCAACTTCATGGATGCTTTAAACGGCTGGCAGCTTGTCAGCGAGCTGAAAGCGGCTACCGGACTTCCGGCAGCAACCTCCTTCAAGCACGTTTCTCCGGCAGGCGCGGCTGTAGGCCTTCCGCTGAACGAGGTGGAGAGAAAGATTTACTGGGTAGATGATATGGGCGATCTGTCCCCGCTGGCCAGTGCCTATGCAAGAGCCCGCGGCGCTGACCGTATGTCTTCTTTCGGTGATTTTGTATCTCTGTCTGACGTATGTGACGCAGATACTGCAAAACTGATCAAGAGAGAAGTTTCCGATGGCGTTATCGCTCCCGGATATGAGCCGGAAGCTCTGGAAATCCTCAAAGCCAAGAAAAACGGTAACTACAATGTGATCCAGATCGACCCGGCCTATAAACCGGAGCCGATCGAGCACAAGCAGGTATTTGGCATTACTTTTGAGCAGGGCAGAAATGAGATGCCCATCGATGAAGCTTTCCTCGGCAAGATCGTAACAGAGACCACCGATATCCCGGAGGATGCAAAGCGTGATCTGATCATTGCCATGATCACACTGAAATATACCCAGTCCAATTCCGTATGCTACGTAAAAGGCGGTCAGGCTATCGGTATCGGCGCAGGACAGCAGTCCCGTATTCACTGTACCCGTCTGGCAGGTCAGAAAGCTGACAACTGGCTGCTGCGTCAGTGCCCGAAGGTACTGAATCTGCCCTTCAAAGAGGGTGTGGCAAGACCGAATCGTGACAATGCCATCGATGTATACATGAGCGAGGATTACATGGATGTACTGGCAGAGGGCGAGTGGCAGAAGGTATTCTCTGAGAGACCGGAGCCGCTGACCCGCGAGGAGAAGAGAGAGTGGCTGAACCAGATGGACGGTGTAGCCCTGGGTTCCGATGCCTTCTTCCCCTTCGATGACAATG
Organism: uncultured Lachnospiraceae bacterium; assembly: GCA_945788595.1. Lineage (GTDB taxonomy): Bacteria > Bacillota > Clostridia > Lachnospirales > Lachnospiraceae > UBA11957. The sequence continues at coordinate 5,179 of CALZMS010000005.1, read as the reverse complement.
TAGAGCGTGCCCACAGAAGCGGCGTAAAATATATTGCGCAGCCGGGCGGATCTATCCGTGATGATCTGGTGATCGATGCCTGCAATAAGTATGGTATCACCATGTACTTCACTGGCATGAGACTGTTCCATCACTAAGTAATAAATCAGCAAGGGCTGTCATAGTGATATGCGCTCTTCCAGGCAGACAAGTGAAATAATAAAAACTTGTTTACTTAGGAGAGAGCAATATCACTATGACAGCCCTTGTTTTTGTGAGGCATATAAAGTACGGAGAATCAGTTTTACTCTTGCCATGTACATAAAAAAATGATACGGTGGGACATATCTAATGTAAGGAAAAACAGAAAGGATAACTATGAGTATAAAGAAAAGAAATGAACTGGATCCGGCATATTGCTGGGATCTGGAAGCAATGTACGCAGATGATGAACTTTGGGAAAAGGATTTTTATGAGGCTGCCCGGGCGGCGGAAGATTTTCGGGCATTCTGCGGAAAAATGCAGGAAGGACCGGAAAGTCTGCTGAAGATCCTGCAAAGCCGGGAGAATATGGAAAGAAAGGCGGAGCATTTATATGTGTACGCTAATATGCGTTGGCATCAGGATACCGCCAATGGAAAATATCAGGCTATGGCCGGAAAAAGCGCACAGCTTCTGACGCAGGTCAGCGATGCACAGTCTTTTGTGGAACCGGAAATTCTGGCTTTGACAGAGAAAAAGGTGCAGGAATATATGGACAGCTGTCCCGGACTTGAACTGTATAATAGATTTTTCTCGGAAAATTTCCGTGGACAGGAGCATGTCCTGTCACCAGATATGGAGGCTTTGCTGGCCCGCGCCCAGGATATGGCTAATGCGCCCCAGCAAATTTTTATGAATTTTAACAATGCGGATCTGACTTTTGGAGAGATAAAAGACGCGGATGGAAAAACGGTGACAGTGACCCACGGCAATTACACAGTACTCTTAAAAAACCGTGACCGCCGGGTCAGAGAGGATGCTTTTCAGGCCATGTATGGGGCATATGAATCTCATAAAAATACGCTGGCGGCGACCATGGATGCCAATGCGGCAGCACAGAGTTTCTTTGCTTCTGCCAGAAAATACTCTTCTGCCCGCGCTATGGCACTGGACGGCGCCCATATCCCGGAGAGTGTTTATGATGAGCTGATCAAAGCGGTCCATGAGGGAATGCCTCTGATGTACCGGTATATGCAGATACGAAAGCAGGTCATGACGGTGGATGAGCTGCACATGTACGACGTCTATGTGCCACTGACGGAAAGTCCGGAGAAGAAATATACCTTTGAGGAAGCAAAAATACTGGTAAAGGATGCCCTGTCTGTGATGGGAGAGGAGTATGTCGCTATTCTGCAGGAAGGGTTTGACAATGGCTGGATCGATGTCTGTGAGAATGAAGGAAAAAGAAGCGGTGCCTATTCCTGGGGAAGCTATGACAGTCACCCTTATGTACTGTTAAATTATCATGGCTCCCTTTCGGATGTGTTTACTCTGGCTCACGAGATGGGACATGCGATCCACAGCTATTATTCCCATAAAAATCAGCCGTATATATATGCCGGATACCATATTTTTGTGGCAGAAGTGGCATCTATCTGTAATGAGATGCTTCTGGTGCAGTATATGATCAGCCGTGCAAAGGACGAGGAGGAGAAAAAATATCTGATCAATTATCTGCTGGAACAGTTCAGGACAACGTTGTACAGACAGACCATGTTTGCAGAATTTGAGCTGAAAGCCCATGAACTGAAGGCAGACGGCCAGACTCTGACGGCACAGCAGCTTTGTGAGATCTATTACGACTTGAACCGGCAGTATTTCGGTCCGGATGTGGTTATCGATGAGGAGATAGCCATGGAGTGGTCTCGTATCCCGCATTTTTATACCCCGTTTTATGTGTATCAGTATGCCACGGGTTTTGCGGCAGCTCTGGCTATCAGTGGAAAGATTCTTCAGGGAGAAGAGAATATTCTTGCGCAGTATAAAGCATTTTTAAGCGGCGGCAGCGCTATGGACTGTATCGACCTTTTGAAACTATGCGGCGTAGATATGACAAAGCCGGAGCCTGTCCAGGAGGCATTGTCTATTTTTGACAAATATCTGGAAGAATTCGGTAAATTATTCTAGCGGTCAGTTGTTACAAAAATGCAAAGAATGGCTTGAAAACAGAAAATCATGTGTTACAATATTGTTACAGAAAAATGAAGGTGATATCATGAATAATTATGAAGCCATATTTGCACGGAAATCCGTGAGAAAATATATAATGAAATCTCTGGCACCGGAGGTGCTTCAGCAGATTGAAAACTATTGCCAGGATGTCCCCTATCTGTTTGGAGACATGGAGGCAGAGTTTCGGATTCTGTCCTACAGTGACCATGTGGTTTCTGCTGTCAGCCCTTTTACCGTCAAGGCACCCTATTATCTTGTGGTGTATATGAAACCGCAGGCCAGAGCCTGCATGACGGCGGGGTATATTTTGCAGCAGATCTCTCTCCATCTGGTCACTATGGGGCTTGGAAGCTGCTTTATCGGCGGTCACATCCTAAAAAAGAAATACCAGACTCTGGGAGAAAAGGAGCAGGTCATGATCCTGGCCTTCGGAGAGGCTAAAGAGGAAGTGACCAGAAAACCGGTGGAAGCCAAGCGGCGTTCTCTGGAAGAACTATGTGTTTATAAGGAAGTTCCCAGACAGTGGATGAAACAGCTTCTGGAGGCGGCGCGGATGGCTCCGTCCAGTATGAACTCCCAGCCCTGGCGTTTTGTGGTGTACGATAACCGGATCCATATCTTTTCTGTCAAGAAAATATATGAGAAGCATAACCGCCTGGATGAGATCAATTTTGGTATACTGTTTGCAAATATGATGACTGTGGCAGAAGAACTGTGGCTGGATGTGGATCTGATCCGACTTGACAACATCAGCCAGAAGACATTCCCGAATACAGAGTATATTTTGAGTGCTATTTTAAAAGCATAAATGTACAGAAAAATCGGAATAAAACATATTTTTCAAAAAATCAGAAAAATTTTAAAAAACCTATTGACAAAATAGGGTCTGTCCTGTAGAATGCATATTGTTCGAAAGAACAGAACAGATGCGCGAGTGGCTCAGTGGTGGAGTATCGCCTTGCCAAGGCGAGGGTCGCGGGTTCGAATCCCGTCTCGCGCTTTTCTTTTTGCAAAAAACGCTTACAGCAAGTTCACTGTAAGCGTTTTTTTGTATGTCATGGACAAACCCTCTGGGATTTGTTATAGTAGGAGAAAAGAAATTCCTGAGTATTTAGGACAAAAGAAGAGGAGGACAATATGGGATTAATTAAAGAATTTAAAGAATTTGCTTTAAAGGGAAATGTTGTAGACATGGCTGTCGGCGTTATCATCGGCGGTGCTTTCGGAACCATTGTTACATCCCTGGTCAACGATGTGCTGATGCCCTGCATGGGATTGCTGACAGGCGGTGCTGATTTTACCGGATTCAAGATTCAGCTGGGACCGGATAATTTCCTGAATTACGGTAATTTTATCCAGTCTATTGTGAATTTCCTGATCATTGCCGTTTCCATTTTTGCCATGGTAAAGGTGATGAACACCGCTTCAACAAAATTGAAAAAGAAAGAAGAAGAGGCCGCTGCCCAGGAGCCGCCAAAACCTACACAGGAAGAACTTCTGGCTGAGATCAGAGATCTTCTGAAAGAAAAAAATGCGTAAGAAACAGAAGTAAAGGAGCTGAATATACATAATGGATTTTATTTTTACGTCAAGCTTTGACTGGATGATGGCAGCGTTCATGCTGATCTGCGCGATTCTTTTTGTATTGCCGGTGGGAGATACGATACTGGATTACCTGACGCCGAAGGATAGTTTTAATAACAAACAGGTATTTAAAGGCGAAACCAGAAAAAAATATAAGAAAGCATTGATCATTTTCTGCCTGGTACTGTGTGTGATCGAGGTATCTGCCGCACTGATCGTGCCCGTCTGGCCAATCTATTCTATGATATATATTCTTTTTATCCTTGCGGATCTTCTGGCCTTCGGAGCATATGGAAAAAAACTTAATCAGCAGCAGTAAGCAGTGCGGATCAGCCCGTAAGAACAGGACAAAGATCCGGCAGTGACAGAGGAAATACATATGAAAAAAGAATTACACCGGCTGCAGGCAAACTGTGATGGCCTGCCCCTGGAAGTTATGACGGTTATTCCCGACGATGCTCCCCACGGCGTACTGGTGATCAACCACGGCATGTGTGAACATAAAGAACGGTATCTGTGGTTTATGCAGCAGATGGCAGAAGAGGGATATGCCTGCGTGATCGCCGACATGCGCGGTCATGGATCCAGCGTACATAAAAAAGAAGATCTGGGTTATTTTAACGGCACAGATACCAGAGGTGTTGTACTGGATCTGCATCAGGTGGTCTATTTTGCCAAAGAAACCTTCCCGGGACTCCCGGTGATCCTGATGGGTCACAGTATGGGATCTCTGGTAGTCAGAGCTTACTTAAAAGCCCACGATTTCGATCTGTCAGCTGTGATTCTGTGCGGCGCTCCCTGTAAAAACACAGCGGCGAAGGCAGGGTATCTGATGACACGGATCATGGGGCTGGGCATAGGCAGCCACCGCCGCAGTAAGCTTTTATATCAGATGGCGCTGGGTGGATACGACAAAGTATTTCAAAAAGAAAGAAAATATAATGCCTGGCTCAGTGTAGATAAACAAAACTGTGAAGACTACGAAGCAGACAGCCTGTGCGGCTTTCCGTTCACCGTAGACGGCTACCGTACCCTGACAGGTCTCGTATCCGAAGTCTACAGAAAAAAAGACTGGGAAGTTACCAGCCCACAGCTTCCGATCCTTCTGATCGGCGGCAGCGACGACCCCGTCATCGGCGGTGTCAAAGGCTTTCGCCACACCGTACACTTCCTGAGAAGCTGCGGCTACACAAACGTCCGCGGCAAACTCTACACCGGCTACCGCCACGAGATCCTGAATGATACCTGCAAAGAACAAGTCGTCCACAATCTCAAAACCTGGCTTAAACAAAACATCAGCCAATAAATAAAACCCTGACTGCACCCCACATCTCACCAAAGTCAGGAAAACGACAGGGAAGAGGCACCAGGGTATCTATGTTCTTACTCCGCGACTTTACCT
>CALZMS010000004.1 GCA_945788595.1 uncultured Lachnospiraceae bacterium | reverse complement strand
ACAATTTTTAATACTGCCAAGGTAATCCCTCCTTCCTTTTACAGAAAATCTGCAATTTGATATAAATCTTCATTATTCGAATAATACTGATCTGTCGCTTCTATCAACCGTTCATTATTCTCACCCAAATATTTAATGGTAGTTTCAACTTTCTTATGACCTAAAGCAAAACGTATATCGTTCAAATCCCATCCTTCTTTTCTTCGTTCCTCCGCAAAATAATGTCGAAGCTGATGGGGATGTGAATTAATATCCGTCTTTTTGGATAGACTTTTCAACATGCTATATACAGAATCCGCATCTAATGGCTCCCCCTTGTTTTTCCCAGTCAATTTTGTGAACAGATATTCCGAATTCATCAGACTTTTCCGGTTGTCAGAAATATATTTAACCAAAAACTCAAAAGTTGTATTGCTTAACAATGCCATTCTATATTCTGCATTTTTCGCCCTCGCCAAGTTGGTATTGGTTTCACGATACCTTACACGAATTGTCCTTCTTTCAAAATCAATATCTTCGGTATAATGTATTCCCAGAATTTCCCCTAATCTAAGACCGGTTTCTGCCATCATTGCTATCAGCAATCGGTCTCTATCATTCGTACAGGCATTTATCAGTTCCTGTATTTCTTCCGATGTAATTTCTTCCAGATTCGGTTCTTCTTCTCTGAAGAAACCTTTAAACGAATTCACTGAATTTTGATGATTTACTCCCATGCTGTCAAAATACGATACTTTTTTCACTCGTAAGACTTTAATCATTGGCAAAACATCTTCCAGCGCCAAGAACTGATAATATCTGAAAACTGCACCAAGATACATATTGCAGGTCTTATTGCTCGTCTGTGTATTGTGTTCCGTATGTTTTCCATCCTTAACCCAATACAAGAAATCAATAAAATGTTTATTCTGCTCTGAATAGGACAGCAATGTAACCTCATCCAATCCTATCGTTTGTTCCTGCAGAAAATTGTAATAATATGAAAGTGCGAAGGCTGTGGATTTTACAGTATTCGGAGAAGCATTAATCTGATCCAGATGCTTCAAATACTTTGATGGAAGGATTGCAATTTCTTCTATATCAGAAATAATCAAAAAACGTGGTCTATTATCTTTTAAAACCGAAACAACCCTATATTTCAATCCACAGCCCTCCTTCCTTTCATTTTGATTTATTTGACTTCTTTGACTTCTTAATTTTACATTATACACAAAGAAGTCAAAATGTCAATTGCGTTTTTGACTTCTTTGACTTTACAAAGAAGTGTCTATAATGTTTTTTTGATTTCTTCATGTTTGAAATTGATTTTTAGGGATATAATTGATAAGATAAAATACAAGAAGTCAATTCATATAAAATCAAAGAAGTCAAAAGGAGATTGGAATGAACGAATTTTTATCAAATCCAAGCACACTAATAAATCCTGACAGCGTTTACGATCAGGAAAGATTCATCAATATACTTCAAATCATTTTACAGACAAAAACACAAAAAGAATTATCTGAACAAACCGGCTTAAATAATGCAACCATTTCACGAATGCTCAACGGTGCCCGATCTGGAAGACCATATAAAAGCACTATTGATAAAATTGCAAAAGCCATTGATGATCCAGAACTTATCAAGGAATTATATGATGCGACTGGATATTCTTCTCAAAAAATACGGGAACGGAAGAAAATAATTGCTGACAATGGATTTTCTCCGGATCTCTCCGCAATTCAAGTACATGAAAAGTTTTTTTCTACCTTAATGCGTGGTCTTTCTATGATGACAAGTCTGCATAAAGTTGAATGGACAATAAAATCCGGAACACCCAGATCATACGATTATTTAATTGAGTTAAAAGATGGGAATATAGATTACTGGTATATCAGATATGTAGATAGAATTACTTCTGATGAAGAAAAGGAAAAAGCCTTAACCTCCATTTATGGTGAATTCACAAAATTGAAATTGGACGGAAAAATCAAAGTTTCTTGTGCCACTCCTTCTTACGAAGATTACGATTATTTTGTTACAATTCCCCCATACCAATTAAATACAATAGTTTCAATTATACATTTTGATTCTGAACTCGAGAAATTTGCAGATGAAACCTTTTTAGAAACAGCTTTACCATTTAAAGAGAATATTCCTGTTAAGGATTTTTGTAATCTTACTGAATCACTGATACTATAAATATTTTGATTTTATCACAGAGAGAGTTTCTTATAGCTCTCTCTTTTTTATGCAATTCAAATTCCATTGTTCCATGCTCATTATGGCAAATCATTTTCTAAAGCAAGTATCGCCCAGAGTAACTCAAAACCCAGTTTCTGGATTTTGATTCTCTGACGAACTTGATGGAGATTACGATTCCCCATACCCTCGATATCACAAAACATAAAATTTTGTTATTAGCGAAAAATAAATTTTCGCAGATTTCCGCTTTTCGCTTATAGTTGTCAAATCATTTTTTAACGATCAGCTCCTTCCAATTGCTTATTCAAAATTCTTTTATCCTGAATTATTCACGGCTGTGCCGTTGAAAGTGACTGAAAGCCACATAGTTACTATATTTAAGCTGTTTATTGCATTTCATCTGTTAAGTGAATAGAAAAAGAGACCTAACTTGTGGTAAAATTGAGGTGTCTAGAGTCTCAAAATCCACGAAAGAAAAGTCTCTCTATGGACATTTTAAACACCTTTACATTGAAAAGCAATAGACAGATTAAAATAAATTTTGACGGAGGCGATTTATCGTTACTGTTCAGACGCCAGCATAACCCTTGTGCAAAGTGCTGATTTTTAAATTTTTTATTTGTGGATAAGCTTTTGCCATCAGAAGAACAGTGTTTATCTTGAATTATTCACGGCAGTATATGCGTGCATAATTCAGGTTTATTGTTCATATCCTTTTTATTTCGATATATGCCCTACAAACAGAAAATGATTGCTGTGCCCCAGCATCTCCGGCTTCTCACAGCAGTAGAAATGATATTTCAGGTATTGCCGGTAGCTTTCCTCGTCCATGGCATTGATCCTGTCCGCCAGCAGCTCGCTGACGCCATCGGATGCCACCTCATGAGTAATATGCACGCCTCCGTCTGTCAGCATCTGCCGGCACTGGTCAAGGTTGAAGAATACAAAAGGAAAATCCTCTACCTTAAAGGTGTCATGATCATAGCTGTCTCCTTTAAAGTAATCCGGATCGTAACAAAATTCCGTCAATGGGATCATATCATTGCCGATAAACGCAACGAACAGAGTTCCATTCGGCTTGCATACCCGTCTGGCTTCCGCAATACAACGCTGCCGGTCTTCTTCCCGATGCAGATGATACAATGGCCCAAACAGTAGTACCACATCAAAAGAATCGTCGCCGTATACAGACAGATCCAGTGCATTGCCCTGTCACAGTGTGATACCCGCCTCCGGCTTCTGCGCCAGCTTCTCCCGGAACACCCGGACATTGTTATCCGCAAGCTCCAGTGCGTCCACCCGATAGCCCTGTTCTGCCTCATCTGTGATCTGACGCAGCTGTTCAGAATCCATATTGATCCCCTCCTATCTCATATACCCCACTATGCTTTTCTCTTCCAACTTCACCAGTCCGGCCTTCTGATAGAATTTATTGTCCACTTCATCCTCTATGTCTGTGAGCACCAGAAACATCCGCACATCTGCATACCGTTCCCAAACCGTCTCCAGTAAATGCGTTCCGATACCCTGCTTCTGCCAGGCGGGTGCCACGATCATATCCTGTACCAGCAATACATGCTCGCCGTCTCCCACACACCGGACAAAGCCAATCAGCTTCTCTTCTTCAAAGGCACCCAGCAGATACAGCGACTGCCGGAACGCCCGGACCAGCTTTTCATCATCCCTCAGATAGGCATACCATTCTTCCTGCCGATAAATGTCCTTTACCTCTCCAATCCGTGCTTCATTAAATTCCCGATATTCGATCATAGCTCATTCTCCTCCTTATCCCTCCACTGCAATTTCCACATTCTTTCCGCTGAAAGCAACACCGTATCTGATAATATCGGTGATTCCCGCCGCTTTCAATTCTGTATCATACTTCTTATCCTTGATCTGTCTCAACGCTTTTTGAGCCAGATCTTTTAATTCTTCCTCCGTGCAGTCTCTGACCGCTTTCAGTTCTATGATGATCCCCGGCAGATTCGTAACCCTTGGCATCAACTGAATATCATACCTGCCATAGCCGGATTCCTTATTGGAGCTCCTCCGATATTGCTCCAGAACGGCACAGAGACCCAGAAAAAAACCATGATAAAAATTCTCGCCTGCTGTATCATAACAGCTTGCCGATTGCAGCAAAAGTTCCTGTAGCCGCTGTTTTAAATCCTCTGCATTACCGGAATAAATTGCCTCCTGAATAGAGATAACCGAGGATTGCGGTATCATATCAGATAGTTTCCGCAGGATCTCTTTTCGGTACACATAGGAAATTTCTTTATTTGGAAGTGCCACTTTACACATAAAGTCACCGCTGAAAGACATTTCGCTGCTCACTGCTTTTAAATAGCCGGCCACCAGCAAAAAGCTGAACACAGAAGATGGGTTGCTTCTGACCTGTGGATAGATAACCCCTGTATCGATATAAGCCGGTACAATCTCTCCCTGCAAAAGAGACTGCAGTTTCCCGTAAATATCCGGATCAGCTTCTGTCAGAATTTCACCTATAATTTCATTACTACCTGTAGACTGCCAGTAAGCGCCCGGCTGACAATCGTTTCTGAAATAATTGATCACCGACCAGGGGTTAAAAATCTCTGTTGTACCAAAGCGGTAACCATCATACCATTCACAGATCTCCTCATACTTTTCTCCGGCATTGTAATAGTTTGCCATTTCCTTTACCTCATCGGATGTAAAGCCAAAAAATTCGCTGTACTTATTGTCCAAAACCGAGTTAATAATCAGATTGTTCAGCCCACTGAAGATACTTTCCTTTGCGACACGGAGAATCCCTGTCAGAAATCCATAGGAAAGATGCCTGTTATCCTTTAAGCAGCCTGAAAACAGATTACGCATAAAGAGAATAATATCATCATAAAAGCCTTTCATATATCCCTGCTGGATAGGAGTATCGTATTCGTCAATGATGATGATCGGCGCCATACCATAATGCTCATGAAGCATTTTAGACAGCATATAGAGAGAAGAATCAAACAGGCTCTTATCAAACGTGCCTTTTACGATCTGCTCATAATAATTCCCATCCTGGATTCTGGTGCTGGTCTGAAGCTCTGAATGTCGTTTATATTCGATGGTGATGATCTGAACGATATGGCTGAAGGTTTCCTCCCATGTGTCTTTCTTTACATCCTTGAAGGTGATAAAGATAACGGGATATTTACCCTGATAGTCGCGGTATTTTTTCCCACAGGCCCATATCTTTTTATCTCTGAAATAGACAGAGGTATCTTCCTCCGTCTTTTCAAAAAAAGTCCGAAGCATATCCATATTCAATGTTTTTCCGAACCGGCGCGGACGGGTAAAAAGAGATACCATAGGGCGCTCATCAATAAAATCCTTGATCAGCATCGTCTTATCAATATAATAATATTCAGATGATGCCAGACGATAGTCGGAAATGCCAATGGGCAGAGACCGTCCGGAAGGACGGTTATTCTTTTTATATGCACCTGTTTTCACACGATTATCCGCCGGTTTTTGTGCATCAGCAGGAATAAGCCAGAAATGTCCCTGCTTTCTGGCACCTTTGATCTTCCCTTCCTTGCAAAGACCGGAAACTCTTCTTTCCGTCAGATTCCAAAGTCCGGCAGCTTCTCTGACCGACATCGTATCTCTCATCTCCTGATACCTCCCTGCACAATTTCGTACTTTTATTATACTGGGCAAAAAGAAAAAAATCAATTAAATTACGGAATAATGTTAAGCACTTTTGGTTTTTTTCTTTTCTGTATCTCTTGAACAAACTGAAACTATACAATATACTAAAGAAAAGGAGGTTTCATACAGCATGACACCTGAAGAAATCAAGTTCCGGCGGCTTGTCGGCCAGCATCTGATAACTCCATCCGACTGCCAGACTGTCATCCGCGATCTCTGCGGCATCCAGGCTCAGTTTCTGTCCAATGCCATGCATGCATTGAAGATCCGTTGTCACGATTTTTCGGAGGATCGTCCGGAACTTTGTACTGCCGGTCTGGTCAAAAGCTGGACGCTTCGCGGAACTGTCCATGTATTCTCACAGACGGACCTCCCGCTGTTTCTTCATCAGGGACGGAAGCATTTTCTGAGACCATGCGACACGCTGGAAGCGGACGAATCTATTACAAAAGAGCGCAAGCAATACTTTGCCGATCTGATCCTGGAACAGATTGCGGCCGGAATCCATACCCGCGAAGAACTGAAGACTGTATGTGCAGAGCACGGCATGACGGGGCAGGAAGCAGAGAGCGTCTTCAACTCTTGGGGCGGTACGATTCGCGCTTTGTGTGAAATGGGCACTATCTGCCACAAGGTTCAGGAAAAGAAAGCCTTTGAACTATGCCCGCCTTTTACTCCGATGGAAGAAGCACCCGCACGGCTTGAAATGGCAAGAAGGTACTTTACTCACTTTGCACCTGCCACGATCAGAGATGCCGCTTACTTCTTTGGAACTACACAGACCGAGGTAAAGCAATGGCTGTCACAGCTTCCTGTCAGTACCACAACCTGCCGTTCAAAAACCTATTATTATATCGAGCCGGATGCTTCCGGCGCAGCGCAGGAAACCACCAGCCCGACAGATATCCCTGCATGTATCTTCCTCGCCGGATTCGATCAGCTGATGCTCGGTTACCAGAAGACAGAAAATCCGTTTCTTCCACCGGAGCATCTACGCGGGATCTTCAACCTTTCCGGTATCGTAATGCCTGCCGTCCTGCTGCACGGCAGAGTCGCGGGTAAATGGAAAAAGAACGGAAAGAAGCTTTCTGTCACGCTGTTTGAAACCATCTCCCCGAAAGAAAAAGAGCAGGCCGAGATCTGTGCCTTTGAGCTATGGCCTACATGTAACAGTATAGAGTTTATATAATCAGCGGCTCTATCGTACTTAGATAATCATAAAAAGAAATAAGCATCCCTACCGCCTAAAGTTTGGATGCTTATTCTTGCTTCTAACACTGAGGGCCATCGGATCTTGCATCCGATCACCTTTCTACAGCAGATACTCCGGCATCGTCTCGCCCAGTTTCACCAGCTTCTCCTGCCGCTTTCCTGTCACCATCGCCAACACCTCCGGAGAAGCGACACCGATCACATTGCTTTTTATCTTCTCTTCCGGTTGTCCTGCTTTCTGCGGGACAGCTGCTGTATCTCTTTCTTTTCCAGCTGCGTTTTTCGCCCTTACGGCTCTCTCAATACTTCCCTTACCTACCGGCATATTCTGCTACCTCCTGTGCCAATGCAGTGTATTCTTTTGCGCTCCGGCTGCTTTTCCGATATGTCACAACCGGCTGACTGTTATCCTGTGCCCATTCGATGGCGCTGTCTACCCGTATATAGGAGTCAAATACCCGGATATCTTCCATCTCCTGCAGATATTCTCTGGTCTGCTTAAAATAATTCTTCCGCTCATCCACCTTGGTCAGTACCAGTCCCAGAAGTGAAAGCTGCGGCGCCATTTCCTGCACCGTATTCACAAATTCCAGCATATTCGCCAGTCCAAACAATCCCCATGGCGAAGCCTCCACCGGAATCACCAGATGATCGGAGGCACACAGCAGATTCATGACCCAGCCTCCCAGCGTCGGCGGTGCATCCATCAGGATAAAATCATACTCCCCGGACTCCCGGACCGTTTTCAGGCATTTCTTTAAAATAAATTCCCGCTGCCACTTGGTGAATAACTCATACTCTATACCACTCATAAGCGTAGAAGACGGAATCAGAGACAATCCTGCAAGACCGGTCTCTACGATATAATCCTTCAGATCCTTCTGCTCCCTGATGGCATGATACAGGTTTTTCTCGCTCCGCGCCAGTTCCAGCACCTGTTCCTCCGGCAGAAAGGACAACGACAGATTCAGCTGCATATCACCGTCCACCATCAAAACCCGATAGCCTGCCAGCGCCAGTGCCGCTCCCACATTGGAGCAGGTAGTGGATTTTCCGCTGCCACCCTTGTTATTGGCAAAACAGATTACTTTTGTCTCAGCCATATCTCTTCCCTCCGATGCTGATCCTATCTGATCTCATGCAGATACTGTAATATCCGCTTATAAAGCAATGCCATTCCTTCTTCATCTGTCCACATATGCCCCCGGTCAGGGACCCAGTTCATCTGTGCCCGTCCATCCATCTGTGCCAGGAAGGTTCTGGTGTCCTCCGGCGGGTTGATATCATCCGCCTCACCATGAAATACCAGACATGGTACAGCTGCCTCCGGCAGCGGCCGGTCTGTATAAAACAGCCTGTTCCCGCTGATATCAATAACACCGCATACCTGCTCCCGTCTCAATTCAGATACCATATGGCTGTCATAATAAAGATTTGTCACCAGTTCTGCTCCAGCAGAATAACCAGCCAGTACCAGCTTCCGCCCTGCAAACCCCAGTTTCTCCGGGTCCTGAAGGACCCATTCCGCTGCCGCAGTAATATCCTCTGCTGCCTCCTGCATAGTCCGATCGTAGCTGCCATCCTCATAAACCTTCGGATTCAAACGGTAATTGATCCGGACACCCGGATACCCCTCTGCCGCCAGTTTCTTCGACAGTTCCACGCAGGGATCATAATAAGCCGCCTTGTCCCCGGTCACCAGCGCCCCTCCATGTACCCAAAGGATCACCGGCTGACCTTCCTGATCCGCTCCGTCACTGTTACCGGCAGACGTTTCCGCCTCCCGCAGATCGTTCTCCGGAAGATCCACATCCAGTTCCAGCCGTTCCGTTTCTCCCGCCCGGTTTACTGCCTCCCGATAGCAGATATTCTCCTTTATGCTTCCCAACCCTTGCATACATCCACCCACTCTCTGCAGCCGGAGCATTGCTCCAGCTCCGGAATCGTCAATTCGATCGCACTGTTGGCAGTACCGCAGGCCGGAAAGACAGTCTCAAACCGCTTCAGCGACTCATCCAGATAAACCGTCACATTCAGATTTACTCCGAACGGACAGACCCCGCCCACAGCATGTCCGATCTCTTCCTCTACCTCCTCGAATGCCAGCATCTTTGCCTTGGTATGAAACTTAGCCTTATATTTTGTATTATCTACCTTGGCATCTCCCGCTGCCACGATCAGGATACAGCCCTCCGGAAGCCGGAAGGACAGAGTCTTGGCGATCCGCTTTTCCTCACAGCCCAGCGCTGCTGCCGCCAGCTCCACCGTGGCACTGGATACGTCAAAAAGCTGTATCCTCTCTGCCAGACCGAATTTCTGTAAATACTCTGTTGCACGTTCCAATGACATAATGATCTCTTTCCTTATCTTTCGATGTTCTGTGACAAGTGTACCACACCGCTGAAAATGTGTAAAGCAATCTGTTTTCCTTCCTGCAAACATACATAAAATTACACACAGAAAAAGCAGCCGACGGCTGCTTTTTCTGTTCCTATATGGAAGACACACATTATTTACTTTAAAAACTCTTTGATCAGTTTTGCCATGTCATTGGTCATCTCTCCATAATGATCTGAGATATAGACAGCACCGTCATGCTCTGTGACAAATCTGCCGAATACATTGGCAGCAAACCATTTCACCGGAACATACAGCATGCCCTTTTTGTATTCCGCCTGCCGTTCCATGGAATGAATATAGTTGTCGATCACACAGCCTACATTTCCGGCTGACACCTCAATCTCATGGCCATCTGCCGTATGGATCAACGCTGTTTCTTCCCGGAAATCTACTGTTGCCCCGAACACCTCCAGGAAGGTTACCGGTGCATACAGACACGGATCAAACTCCAGCTTCGGGAATTTCGGCGGTTCAGCTCCCGGCGCCGTCGGAATCTCCGGCATTTCAAACACATCCTGTTCATTGTATGGAACTCCATCCTTTAATGACACGATCTGATTGTTTCGTACCAGATGGGTGCAGCCTTCTGCAAGGAGCACAGCATGGGCATCCCCTTCTGCTTTTTCCTCTGTCTCTGTCTGTACGATCTGTCCGTCCCGTCTCGCAAGTCCTGAGAAAAACTGACGCCATACCACATCTGCATCATCAAAGGTCTGTCCGTGGCCGCGCTTTTTCACATCCCGGTAGATCACATCCGCCTTGCTGCCCTTGAAATAGAGATAGTTGTTTTTGCCGTCAATGCGAAACTGGGGAGCTTTCTCACACCCATTGATCGTACACCAGTACTGTAGATCCGCCCGGTTGATATCATAGCGCGTTGCCTTGCCGTCATAGCCTCCGGACACCGCCATAGCATCATGCTCTCCCCGGGACTGGAATACCGGCACCGGCACAGAGTATGGACGAAGTGCTTCGTCCTCTGTAAACAGTCCTTCTATCGCGGTCGGTCCTGCTGCACAGGCAGCTCCTGCCAGCTTTTCACCAAATGCTCTGGCGAACTGCATCGTCATCAGATCTCCCATGGACATTCCCTGCATAAAGACACGTCCCTGATCAATGTTGTATTTACCTGCCATCTCCTCGATCAGACGAAGCATCAGCTGGATATCACGGGTATTCGGATCAATCTCCACGGAGCCGCCGCGATGTCCTGCCACCTGCCATGCTTTATTGGTTTTTGCGTCCGGAAATACTACAATAAATCCCTCCCGGTCCGCTACATTCATCCAGCTTGTGGCATATGCCTGTCCCCAGCCGCTCTGTCCGCCTCCATGGCAGGAAATCACCAGCGGAACCGGATGAGAACCATCATAACAAGGCGGCACATATTCCACCCAACTACTTTCCTCGTCTCCTACCAGCACCTTGCTGATCTCTGTCAGATTTTCCGGCATTACGTGAGAATTCTGATCATAAAAACCACGCACATTCAGAATATCTCCCTGCGGATGCCGGATGTTAGAATCCCCGGTCACACTTCTGCCCGGTGTCAGATGAATTTTACTCATAGATATATCCCCTTTCTGATACGCTTCTCGTTGTGCTTATTATAAATCACCCATCCTCCTTCTTCTATGTACAGAACATCCATTTTTCGCAAAAAAGATGGTGCAGCTTTTACATAATGTCTTTCTTTCATTCCGGCAAAGCTTCCAGTAAATTTCCGTCTCGCTATTTGACAAATCTCCACCGGTATGTTATGGTAATTTCAGTATTATGAAAGAGAGGTAATCCCATGCAGTTTATGATTCTTGCCATCTGATCACGCAGCCTGTAGGACGTCAGGCAGACCATGGAAGCACTGTGTCACTCGAATCGGAATCCTTTTTCGATGATTATTATCCGAATCGGGCCATGGTTTATTTGTTGTGGGTATGGAAGAATCACAAGCAGGGATTTTGACAGAAAGATCGTGTACCGCTGTCCGTAAGACAGCCGGGTATGCATTCTTTTTGGCGAATAAAACATTACGTCTGCTTATCAGGTTCTTCCGTATGCCGGAGGAACCTTTTTTGTTATTCATTTAATTTGAAAGAAACGAGGGGTATTATGTTATATCAGATTCACAATGGAGCAGTCCGTTTTGCTGCGGACACCATTTTAGAGCATATCAATTTTGAGATCAGAGATACGGAAAAAATCGCAATCGTAGGGCGGAACGGCTGCGGCAAGACCACCCTGTTAAAGCTGATCGCAGGGGAGGTAGACCTGTCCAAACGGGACAGCGATGAGGATATCTACATCGCCAGAGCCGGTAATCCGGTCATCGGCTACTTAAAGCAGATGGCTTTTGAGGATGATTCCGTCACACTGGAGGCCGAGATCCGGAAAGCTTTTCAGCCGATCCTTGACCTGCAGGCCCGGATGGAGACGCTGCTTACCGAGCTGGATCGTCCGGATCTGCCTGCCGAAGCAACCGAAGAGCTCGCCCGGAAATATGCCTCTGCCGAGGAGCGTTTTGCCTGGATGGGCGGCTACGATTACGAACGGGAATACGATATGGTCTTAAAGCAGTTTGGCTTTCCTGCAGAAGTCAGAGACAAGCGGCTCTCCGAATTTTCCGGAGGACAGCGCACCAAGATCGCCTTTGCAAAGCTTCTGCTGTCCAAACCGGATATCCTGCTCTTAGACGAGCCTACCAACCACCTGGATATCGCCGCTGTGGAATGGCTGGAGGGTTATCTGAAAAGCTATAATCGTGCTGTGGTGATCGTCTCCCACGATCGGATGTTCTTAGACAAGATCGCAGATGTGGTCTATGAGATCGAATACGGCACCGCCACCCGGTATCCCGGCAATTATTCTGCCTTCGTAGAGCGCAAGCGTCTGAACTGGGAAAAGCAGCTGAAGGATTACACCCAGCAGAAGAAGGAGATCGAGCGGCTGACCGCTCTGATCGAGAAATTCAAGCACCATCCGACCAAGGTCTCCATGGCCTGGTCCAAGCTCAAACAGCTGGAGCATATGGAGAAGATCGAAGCTCCGGCCCGCTATGACCTGCGGACCTTTCATGCCAACTGTACACCGAAGCGTGAGACCGGCAAGGAGGTGCTAACTGTCAGCCATCTGCAGATCGGCTACACACCGGAACATATCTTATCTGAGGTGTCCTTTACCATGAACCGGGGACAGAAGCTGGCTGTGATCGGTGCCAATGGAACCGGAAAATCCACGCTCCTCAAAACACTGACCGGACAGCTGCCTGCACTGGGCGGCACCAGCCAGTTTGGTTTTCAGGTGGATGTGGGTTACTTCGATCAGCAGATCGCCCAGTATTCCAGTGAGAAACCCGTACTGGATGATATGTGGGATGAATTTCCGGATATGACCCAAACGGAAGTCCGCACTTTACTGGGTTCCTTCCTCTTTACCGCGGATGACGTCTTTAAAAAAGTGTCCATGCTGTCCGGCGGTGAAAAAGGTCGTCTGGCGCTGGCCAAGATCCTGAAGCGCCGTCCGAATCTTCTGATCCTGGACGAGCCTACCAACCACATGGACATCGTGGGAAAAGAAACGCTGGAGGCCATGCTGAAGGATTTCAACGGATCGGTGCTCTTCGTCTCCCATGACCGTTATTTCGTCAGCCAGATAGCCGATTCCCTGCTGATCTTTGAGGAAGATTCAACTGACCCAGGAGCCTCCGACAGCCGGAATAACACCTTCTTCCAGGTGCAGTATTATCCGTACAGCTACGAGCAGTACCAGCAGGACAAGACCGGGCAGCCGGACGAGGCGCAGCTGCTAAAGGGAATACCGGACGCGAAGAACAAAGGCAGTCAAACCGGGACTTCGACTGGCAGTTCAGACCGCACCTCCGAGAGTACAGCCGCCTCTGTCCCGGCTTCTGACCGTACTGTCTCCGGTTCCGGCTACAATCCGGGAAAAGAGCTGTCCCG
Organism: uncultured Lachnospiraceae bacterium; assembly: GCA_945788595.1. GTDB lineage: Bacteria > Bacillota > Clostridia > Lachnospirales > Lachnospiraceae > UBA11957. The sequence continues at coordinate 1,485 of CALZMS010000004.1, read as the reverse complement.
GCTGACCCGGAGACTTGCCAAGGTAGAGGAACTGATCTCCCAGTGTGAAGCAGAACTGCAGTCTGCCAGAGACGAGCTGCTGAATCCGGATTATGCCTCTGATTACGGGAAGCTGTCCGAGATCCAGGCGTCTATCACCGCGAAGGAACAGGAGCTGGAGGAACGGATGTATGAGTGGAGCGAGCTGTCGGATCAGATAGAGGAACAGACAGAAAAATCAGCAAGGTAAGCAAGAAGCTTGGCAGCCTTCCTTTTCATTCTGCAGGATTTCTGATATAATACTTGCTGTAATGAACGAAGTTCATTTTATGAAGGAGGAGTCCTTTTATGACATTTCAGGAACAGATAACTATCTATATCGAAAAGCTTACCTGTACCTCAAAGGAGCTTTCAGAGGCGTCAGAATTGTCTGCTGCCGTGATCAGCCGTTATCGCAGTGGTGAGCGGGAACCGGCTTCTGACAGTGAACAACTGCAGAAGCTGGCTGCCGGAATCACCCGGCTGGCTGCCGAAAAGAATATTTCCGATCTCACGGATGCAGAAGAGGTACTTTCTACTTTACAGAACTCGCTGGAACAAAGGAACGTGGAATATGACAATTTTGTTGCAAACTTCAATACTCTGATCGATGAACTGGACATCAACATGAAGTTTCTGGCTTCGGCGACTAATTACGATACCTCCTATCTGTACCGCGTCCGTTCCGGTCAACGGCATCCAAATGATCTGGGCAGCTTCTGCCACCAGCTCTGCCGCTTTATTACGACCCGCTACAACAGCCCATCTGACAAAGCAAAGGTTTCCGGACTGCTAGGCTGTACAGCCGATGAGCTGTCGTCAGATACCGATTATCTGTCCCATCTGAATAGTTGGCTCTATCAGGCTGCTCCAAAAGAAACCGTTGATGATGTAGAGAACTTTCTGAAAAAGCTGGACGAGTTTGATCTGGACGAATATATCCGCGCCATCCATTTTGATGAATTAAAGGTTCCATCCATGCCATTCCAGCTGCCGGCCTCAAGGACATACTACGGACTGGAAGAAATGAAAAAGGGGGAGCTGGACTTTTTCAAAACCACGGTACTCTCCAAATCCCGGGAGCCTGTTTTTATGTGCAGTGATATGCCGATGGATGATCTGGCAGAGGATCTGGACTTCGGAAAGAAGTGGATGTTTGCCATTGCCATGACTCTCAAAAAGGGATTGCACCTGAATATGATCCACAATATCAATCGTCCCTTCCACGAAATGATGCTGGGTCTGGAAAGCTGGATTCCGATCTATATGACCGGTCAGGTGTCTCCTTATCATCTACCGGATGTCGCTGATAAGATCTATCAGCATCTGAACTATGTTTCCGGCAGTGCCGCATTAACAGGAGAATGTATTCAGGGATATCATAAGCATGGCAAATATTATCTGACAAATAATAAACCTGAATTATTCACGGCTGTGCCGTGAAAGTGGCTGTAAGCCACATAGTTA
>CALZMS010000003.1 GCA_945788595.1 uncultured Lachnospiraceae bacterium | reverse complement strand
GATTGCAAGTGGTTTGGTGGGGAAAATTGTGAATGGGGGGAATTTGGTTGGGGATAAAATAGATTTTTTGGGGAGAGTGTGGTATAGTTTGGTCAGTATGATATAAGGAAGGTATGGATGATGATCAAGACGGATGGAATTATTTTTGATCTGGATGGTACATTGTGGGATTCGACGGTGGCTGTTTATGATTCGTGGAGGGAGTATCTGACGGGGCAGGGAGTGGAGTTTCCGCATAGTCTGGAGGATATGAAGGCCTGTATGGGACTGCCGATGACGGAGTTTTTTGCGCGGCTTTATCCGGATATGCCGAAGGAGCAGCAGGATGTGCTGAGGGAGGAAGTTATGGCATATGAGAACCGGTATATGGAGAAGGTCGGCGGTGTGTTGTACCCGAAGCTGAAGGAGACGCTGGCGGCTCTGGCGGAGAGGTTTCCGCTGATGATCGTCAGCAACTGTCAGGATGGATATATTGAGGCTTTTTTTAAGGCTCATGATACGGGACGGTATTTTACGGACTGGGAGAGCTTTGGACGGACGGGGCTTTTGAAGGCGGATAATATTTCTTTGGTGGTTGAGAGGAATCATCTTAAGTATCCGGTGTATGTGGGTGATGTGCAGGGGGATGCGGATGCTTCACATGCATCGGGTGTGCCGATCATTTACGCGGCCTATGGATTTGGAGAGATTTCGGATGCGCAGGGGCGAATCGACAGGTTTGAAGATCTGATCGGGCTGGTGACACAATAAAACGGAAGCTTCAGATGGACGAGTGAAGCTTCCGTTATCTAATAGTCTATTTTATGGAAATGCGGCAGGGGGAAGAATATAGGATAGAGAAACCTGCCGCATACAAAGCTTTTTAACAGTATTAATGTACCATGATTTTTGAAAAAACAAAAATACATATATGATTATAATAATCATACTTTTTGGGTATGGAGAGGGGATGTCAGGATGGATATAAGGACAATACAGTATTTTCTGGAGGTGGCCCGGGAATGCAATATTACCAGAGCAGCGGAGAACCTGCATATGGCGCAGCCACCGCTGAGCCGTCAGATGCATCAGTTAGAGGAAGAACTGGGTGTGGAGCTCTTTGACAGAAGTAAAAAGAGGCTGAAGCTGACAGAAGAAGGTGAACTGTTAAAGCGCAGAGGCGAGGAGATCGTGGCGCTGATGGAGAAAGCAAGGGAAGAAGTGGGAGACCTGAAAAACGGGATCAGCGGCACGCTGTATATCGGTACGGTTGAAGGACGCGGACCACAGCTTTTGTCCCAGTGGATCTCTGCGTTTCACAGGGAATATCCCCATGTACATTACGAGTTATGGAACGGCAGTACCGATGATGTGGTGGAGCGGATGCAAAAAGGCCTTCTGGATCTGGCACTGATTGCAGAACCTTTTGACCATGAACGGCTGGCATATTGTGATGTGGAGACTACACCCTGGGTGGCCATGATTCCCAGTGATCATCCGCTGGCAAAAGCAGAGGGGAATACGGTGCCTTTGCAGTCGCTGTTTACCGAGACACTGATCTTGCCGTCCCGTAAATCCCGGGTGAGGGAGATTGAGAGCTGGTTTGTGGGCTATGAGGGAAAACTGAATATCGTATGTGAGATGAGCAGTTTCTTAAATGCCAGGGAGCTGACCCGGCAGGGTGTAGGAATTGCTATTTTCCCGAAGGTGGATGATCAGTATACACCGGCAGGCATCGTGGAAAAAGAGATTGTAGATCCTGTCAAAACGGTGGAGTATAAGCTGGTCTGGGACAGCCAGAAGGAGCTTACGATGCTGGCCAGAAGATTTGTGGAGCAGGTAAAACAGTGTCTGCAGGCGTAAAATCGGAAAATAATGTTTTTCCTATTGACTTGGTGGGGAAAACGTGGTAGTTTAATCCTAGTAAACATATAGGAATAAGGTGTGAAATGACTAAGGAGGACTACCATGAATTATATATATGCTGACCATGCGGCGACAACAGCCACAGGACCTGCGGCCAGAGAGGCTATGCTTGACTGTATGGAAAATTATTACGGCAATCCGTCAAGCTTGCATACCCCCGGCCAGAAGGCTGCGGAAAAGCTCTGGGAGAGCCGTGAGATCATGGCAAAATATCTGCATGCCAGACCCGAGGAGATCTATTTTACTTCCGGAGGCAGTGAAGCCGATAACCAGGCACTTCTGACAGCGGCAATGATTGGAAAGAAAAAAGGAAAGAAGCACATCATTTCCACGGCATTTGAACATCATGCCGTGCTGCACAGCCTGCGGAGACTGGAAAAGGAAGGCTTTGAGGTGACGCTGCTTCCGGTACACGAAAACGGCATCGTCCGTCTTGAGGAGCTTAAAGCGGCTGTCAGAGATGATACCATCTGTGTCTCCATCATGTATGCCAATAACGAGATCGGTACCCTGCAGCCCATTGCAGAGATCGGCGCATTCTGCCGTGAAAAGGGTATTTTGTTCCATACAGATGCCGTGCAGGCAGCAGGACGTCTGGATATTGATGTTGTGAAGGAAAATATTGATTTTCTGGCGCTCTCAGCGCACAAATTCTATGGCCCCAGAGGCGTGGGCGTGCTGTACTGCCGTAAGGGTATTCCGCTGACAAACCTGATCGAAGGCGGTGCCCAGGAGAGAGGTAAACGCGCGGGCACGGAAAATCTGCCGGCCATTGCCGGTATGGCCGCCGCTTTTAAGGAGGTCTGTGAAAACAGAGAAAAAGAAAATACTTATGTGGCCGGACTGAGAGATCAGCTGATCGAAGGCCTTTCAGAAATCCCCCATGGAAGATTAAACGGGGATCGTTCACAGCGCGTGCCAGGAACCGTAAATTTCTGTTTTGAAGGTATTGAAGGAGAGTCTTTGCTGCTTCTTCTGGATATGAGGGGAATCGGTGCGTCTTCCGGTTCAGCCTGCACTTCCGGATCACTGGATCCCAGCCATGTGCTTCTGGCCCTGGGACTGCCCCATGAGGTGGCTCACGGATCCCTTCGCCTGTCCATCGGAGCGGAGAACACGCCGGAAGAGATGGACTATATCGTAAATAATGTCAAAGAGGTCGTTGCCTATCTGCGAAGCATGTCTCCGGTATGGGAAGACCTGGAAAAAGGAAATAAACCACATCTGATCTGAGGAGGAAGAAAGCATGTTATACAGTGAAAAAGTAATGGATCATTTTCAGCATCCGAGAAATGTAGGAAAGATCGAGGACGCAGACGGCGTCGGCGAGGTAGGCAACGCAAAATGCGGTGACATCATGAAGATGTATATCAAAGTAGATGAAAACGAGATCATCACCGATGTTAAATTCAACACCTTCGGGTGCGGCTCCGCTATTGCCACCAGTTCTATGGCCACAGAGATGATCAAAGGTAAATCTATTAAAGAGGCCCTTGCCATCTCCAACAAAGCTGTAGTGGAGGCCCTCGACGGACTGCCCACCAATAAAATCCACTGTTCTGTATTGGCGGAAGAGGCGGTCAAAGCAGCTGTAGAGGATTATTACAAACGCAAGGGTCTGCCGATTCCGGAGGATCTTGCCTGAAACTTATAAAAAAGTGGCGCACAGAGAACCAGTCCCGGACCATACACAACATATATCCCTCCGAAATCGCTTCAAAACGGTTTGCGATTTTGGAGGGATATATGTTGTGTATGGTCCGGGACTGGTTCTCGTCCGTTCGCCGTCTGCAAACGCCCCATCCATTTAATCCTGCAGTGTTTGATCTTCCAGCTCCATAAAATAGAAAGAAAGCTGTAATTGCAGCCGCTCCTTCGGATCTTCCAGATTAATGTTGGTAATCTTGCAGATCCTTTCCAGACGGTAGGAGAGAGTACTTCGATGAATATACAGTTTTTTCGAAGTCTGTAGTACATTCCGTTCCAGCGCAAGATAGACTTTCAGTGTCTGGAACAGTTCGGTGTTATTTTCCTGATCATATTCCTTCAGACGCGTCAGTTCCGGGGAATGCAGAAGATGTGGAGAATAGTTTTCCATGGCCTTCTGGTATAAAAATTCCAGACGAAGATCATCAAAACGGAAACACCAGTTTGTACTGTTGCTTTTGGCACCGAGATTCAGCGCCGTATCGGCCTGTTCATTTCCCTGAGGAAGGAGAAGAAAATCCCGGATTTCCGTACTTACACCCATGATCATCAGACTTTCCCGCAGCAAAATGGCCAGACTACTGAGTACGCTGGGAATACTGGTACAGGAGTGGGTCAGATTGACAATGGCAGATATGCCGTTTTTGTAAACGAAGGCACAGCTGCCGGATACCTGTGTTTCTATATGGCCTATGGCAGCGGCAGAAGACATCATTCGGATATCCTGCTGTTTGGCCTCCAGACGGAGACAGAGATAGCTGTCATTGCGCTTCCAGTCCAGAAGCTGCATGATCTTGTGGCACACAGCAGTGTCAGTAAGTTTTCCGGAAAAAAAGTCGTTGAAAAAATGCTTTAGATTATTGTCCTGATTAAACTGTACAAGACGGCGATTCCGCAGTGCCTGAACGATCAGGGTTGCCAGATGATTAAGTGCGGTCAGTTGTCCGGGACGTATGGGAGATTCCATTTCATTTACACAGATTCTGCCTTCGTAGCGTCCGTTCTGCCAGATATTTATGTAGAGAATCTGGTAGCCTCTCTGTTCTGCAGAATAGATACAGGGTCCTGTGGTAGTCAGTGTGTGCAGATATTCATAATCCACACGAAAATCGTTGATCTGACTCAGGGACAGCATAGGCTGACCCGTCTGGGGATTCTGCTCCCACACAGCCATTCCGGGAAGGTGATGGGAATAGGCCAGAATATTGAAGGCGGTGTCATGTACGAAAACCGGATTCTGAAATATAGGACGGCTGTTTTTTAACATACGATCCAGGGGATTGTCGGTTTCCAGGGCGTCGTGCAGGGAAATGTTCCATTTCCGGTATTTTTCAAAAATATCCTGCACCTGCAGCAAAAGCTCCAGAGAATCTGCCTGGTCTTCTATAAAAAGTCCACAACAATCCGATGGAAACTGAGAAAAATCTGTTTTCCCTGATATGAGAAAGGCTGCTTTTTGCAAAACCGGGGAGAGAAGGATAAGATCCTCGGCAGATAACACATACAAATACTGGGATGATATAGGTCTGTCGGGGCGAAAAAGACGCACATCTTCGAATAAAACAGGCAAATTTGTGTTATAAGGAAGAATATTCTGGTAGTTGTCTGATAGATTATCTTCGACAATCTGCATAGTAAGCAGAAAAGGAATCATGGGGACACCTCCGTTAAAATAACTAATAGCAGTGTATCATAATTTGTGCTGCTTGTGAATAATGCCAAATGTATTTGTGCAAAAAGTAGGAACTTTATTAAAAAGTATAACGGAGTTTGACGGATTTACATTGAACCTGTGAAAAAATATAATAAAAATAACAAGAGCTTTTGAAGAAAAGCTGTGTAATAATTCCAAAAAGAGGGAGGATGGGATGCCATGTTAACAGCAGTAGAAAATTTTCGTGAAACTTTAAAGAAAGATGGAAAACCGGACAGATTGCTTAAGCAGTATGAGGGATGTACATTTTTTCCGCCGAATCCGGCCGCAGCGTATATCCGTGGAAACAGACACCGTGGTATGGCTCCGCTGAAGGACAGATTCGGAACAGAAATCCTCTGGCCGGAAGAGCAGATCGCTGCCATGCCGCATGTTACAGCGGATAACAAAGTAATCACCGATATTACGGAATGGAGAGATCAGCTTGTTATGCCGGATCTGGAGGCAAACTGTTCTGATCCTGCATTGTGGGAGCCTTTCATCCAGAAAGCAGAGGAAATTCGTGCCCAGGGCGGTCTGGTTATGGCATTTATGCCCACCGGCGTGTTTGAGAGACTGCATTTCCTTATGGGATTTGAGGACATGCTGATGAACTTCCTGCTGGAACCGGAAGATATGATGGATCTTTGCAATACCATCGGTGAATATCGCTATCAGTATATGAAACTGATCGTTGACAATATCAAACCGGATGTTATGCTTTCTCATGATGACTGGGGATCCAAACATTCTCTGTTTGTCAGCCCGGATACATGGCGTGAGTTTATCAAACCCCAGTATGCAAAAACCTACGGATATATGAAAGAAAAAGGCGTTGTGATCATGCATCATGCTGATTCCTTTATGGAGCCCATCATTGAGGATATGGTGGAGTTGGGTGTTGATATCTGGCAGGGTGTTCTTCCGGAGAATGATATTCCGAAGCTGCAGAAACAGCTGGATGGACGTATGGTTCTGATGGGCGGTATTGACGCGTCTATCGTAGACCGTCAGGATTCAACAGAAGAAGAAATCCGTAAAGAAGTAAGACGTGCCTGTGAGGCTTATGGCCCGGGTGGACATTTTATTCCCTGCATTACTTATGGTGGTCCGGGATGTCTGTTCCCCCATGTAGATCCGATTATTGATGACGAGATCGATAAGTACAATAAGGAAGTATACGGAATCTGATGGAATGCATGTATCCCCGGAAAAGCGGATTGCTTTTTCGGGGATTTTTTAAAACAAAAACTTTTTTCAGGGAGAGGAGAAGCAGAAGAAATGGAACGTAAATTTAAAAACCTGTGCAAGCCGATCAAAATAGGAAATGTAACTTTTCGCAACAGAATGTTTTCCGCGCCCATGAGCGGAGCGGAGATCACCCCAGAGTGTACCATCGGTTCTAAATCCACGGCGTTTTATGAACTGAGAGCTAAAGGAGGCGCGGCAGCAGTGACCGTCAGCGAACTGATGGTCCATCCGCCCACAGATGCTTCCCACGCTTATCATCTGAACACACAGACGGTAGGTTCCGTAGCCAGCTTTACGTATACGGCAGACGCGATCAAGCGTCATGGCGCCGTGCCGAGTGTGGAGTTTTCCCATTCCGGTCAGTACGCAGGAACCTATCTTCTGGATAAAAACAAAAAAGAGACCATGGTTCAGTATGGTCCAAGTGAGGGAACACGCCCGGATGGCATTCCGGTAAAAGCTCTGACAAAAGGGCAGATCAAAGACATTGTGCAGGCCTATTATGAGAATGCAAAGCTTGCCAAATTATGCGGTTTTGAGATGATCATGGTGCATGGCGGACATGGATGGCTGATTAACCAGTTCTTATCGCCATATTTTAATCACCGGACAGATGAATACGGTGGAAGTCTGGAAAACAGAGTGCGCCTGGCCAGAGAGGTATTGACGGCAGTTCGCGAGGCTGTTGGTCCGGGATTCCCTATTGAGTTCCGTATGAGCGGATCAGAGTTGTTTGAGGGCGGTTATGGCCTGGACGAGGGTGTGCGGATTGCGCAGGCCGTGGAAGATCTGGTAGACCTGATCCATGTATCTGCAGGTTCCTACAAATTTGGTTTTTCCGTTACCCATCCGTCTATGTTCCGCGAGCATGGCTGCAACGTATATCTGGCTGAGGAGATCAAAAAACATGTATCCAAGCCGGTTGCTACGATTGGCGCATTAAATGATCCAGCCATGATGGACGAGCTGATCGGTTCCGGCAAAGTGGATGTGGTTGTCATGGGACGTGCTTTACTGGCAGATCCGTTCCTTCCGGAAAAGGTAATGACAAATCGCGAGGATGAGATTGTTAAATGCCTTCGCTGCTTTGTCTGCATGGCAGAGCGTGGGGTTACACAGACCCGCCGCTGTTCTGTAAATCCGCTGATTGGCAGAGAGTGGGAAGGCATGGACATACAGCCAGCCAGAAAGAAGAAAAAAGTGCTGATCGTAGGCGGTGGCGTTGCCGGCCTGGAAGCAGCTGTAACAGCAGCCCGCAGAGGCCATGAGACCATTCTGTGCGAAAAGAGCGATTCTCTGGGTGGCATTTTGAAATGTGAGCAGGGTATAGACTTTAAGCATGAAATGTATGAGCTTGGCGTAACACTGGAACGTCAGGCAAGACTGGAAGGTGTGGATATCCGTCTGAATACAGAGGTTACCCCGGAATATGCTGAGAATGTGCAGGCTGACGCGGTGATCCTGGCTGTAGGCTCCACACCGATCGTGCCGCCGATTCCTGGCATTGATGGTGATAACGTAGTTATTGTAAACAATTATTATAAAGAGAAAGAAAAGGTTAAGGGTGACGAAGTGATCGTTCTGGGCGGAGGCCTGGCAGGGTGTGAGAGCGCTGTTCATCTGGCCAGAGATGGAAAGAAAGTTCATCTGGTAGAAATGCGCGATGTATTGGCACCGGATGCGAATATCCGTCATCGTCCCATCCTTTTGCAGGAACTGAAAGATCAGCATGTCGTTTGCCATATGAGCCACAGAGGTCTTCGTATCACGGAAGAAGGTGTAGTATGTGAGGCCGAAGGCAAGGAAGTGCTGGTTCCCGGAACTTCAGTTATCTGTGCTGTGGGACAGAGAGCCAGACGGGATGAGGCAGAAACACTGTTTGACGCAGCGCCTGTAGTTAAGCAGATAGGTGACTGCATAAGACCGGCCAATATCTGTGCTGCCATCTATCAGGGATACCATGCAGCAATGGATATCTGATATAAAATTTGTTGAAATGATGTCTACCATATTTCCTGGGGGTATGTTATACTAAATATATATATGCGGAGGTATGCCTTCGCGGAAATAAGGGGATGCTATGAAACTCTACGAGAAAACCGGTGACCATAAAGTGACCGGCCTCAAGGACGGAACACGTGTATCGAAGCAGGATGTGCGGATCCATCTGATGGGGGAACTGGATGAACTGAACAGCCATATTGGTCTGGTGCGCAGTCTGACACAGAATAAGGCTCTGTGGCAGGAACTTCTGGAGATCCAGAAGATTTTGCTGGCTATTAAACATGGTGTGGAAGAGCCGGAGGGAAGCCGCGTAAAGAGCGTGGCCAACGCACAGGTAAAGGATCTGGAAATAAAGATCGGGGGTCTGGAGAAACAGCTGCCGCAGACAGAAGGGGAGATTCTGCCGGGCGAATGCTTTTATTCCGCGCAGTTTGACATTGCCAGAAATGTGGCGAGGCGATGCGAGAGGCGCTTCACGGAAGTGGCGGCCTGCTATCCGATGGATGAACTGGCGGCTGCCTATCTGAATCGTGTTTCCGATTACCTGTATCTTCAGGCTCGGCTTGCGGAACAGGCACAGCAGGGATTTACCCTGGAGCAGCAGATCGCTCTGCAGGTTGGCAACCGATCGGCTGCAGCACCTGTTACAGCTCCTGCAGCTGAACCGGCACAGGAAGACATTACAGAGCCTGTTGCAGAGAAGATTCCAGCATTATGCAAAGATCGTGTGACCAATCGGGTAAAGAAATTCAGTACAAAGGTCAATACTTCCTACGGTACATTCTATACGGTCTGTGTGCTCAATCCAGACGGAGAGCTTCTGGCCACCAATTCTCTGGCCCGTCATTCCGTTCAGGTGCATGGATCTATGGCGGCAGCCAAAGAGGCACTGCATCGGTGTAAGATACAGGGTGAGAAGGCAGCCGGTGTTGCCAGGAATGGTGCGGCACTGTACGAGAACGGTTATCTGGTTGGCGCTGTAGGTATTTATGGCGGTAACGAAAAAATGAACAATGAAAAAGTACAGCTGGCCATAGAGCTTCTGAAAGGCGCTGTGCAGAGATAAGACTATATATAATGGACGCTGCAAAAACAGATGTATCATCATTTGTTTTTGCAGCGTTTTTATGTCGTGTTTTATTTCCGGTTATAAAAAGACCGCCTTTTTAAGACTTATGGCGGGTATGGTCATAAATTCCATGTTTTTCCTGCTCTTCTGCTAATATTGTAAATCCGGTTGCGACAAAATGGCGAAATGCAAAAACATAAAATATACAAACCTAATGAATTTGTGCAAAATATCTTGTGTTTAGACAATTTTAAAAAGATTTTGGTATAATATGCCCATGAACAATTTCGTAGAGGAGGCAAATATTATGTTGACACCAAAAGAAAATCTGTTAGAAGCGCTTAAGTTTGATAAAGGCCATCCGGAATGTTTACCCAATGACTGGACTATGTGCAGAGGTATTGCGGGAGACCCCATCTTTAAACTGGTAAGAGGCAATCGTGTACGTGGTACCGAATCTTTTGACCAGTGGGGTACAAAGATTCTTTTCCCAGAAGATGCTCCGGCAGCAGTGCCGTATGTTACACCGGAAAATCAGGTAATCAAAGATATTACTGAATGGGAAAAATACACAAAGGCACCGGATCTGAGAGCGAAATGCTCTGAGGGATGGGAAGCAGCTATTGAGAACGTAAAGAAGATCGATCATGACAAACACGTGTCTATGGTTATCATGGGAACCGGTATTTTTGAACAGCTGCATATGCTCATGACCTTTGAGGATACGCTGATGAACATGCTTCTTGAGCCGGAAGCTATGCAGGAGCTGATCGATTATATCTGCGATTATCGTCTGACCTATATGCAGATGATCGTAGAAAATCTGCATCCGGATATGATCGTATCCCACGATGACTGGGGTTCACGGTCCAATCTGTTCTTCTCTGTGGACACATGGAGAGAGCTGTTTAAAGAGCCTTACAGAAAATTATATGATTATCTGCATTCCGAGAATGTTATCGTTATGCATCATGGCGATTCCTATATGGAGCCGCTGGTAGAGGATATGGCAGAGATCGGTGTAGATATCTGGCAGGGTGTTCTGAATACCAATAACATTGCAGCGATTTCGGAGAAGGTCGGAGACCGCATGCTGCTGATGGGTGGTGTGGATTCTGTCGTTGACCGCAGTGATGCTTCCGAAGAAGAAATCCGTAAAGAGACCAGAAAAGCTCTGGATACTTATGGTAATTTGAAAGGCTTCTGGCCGGGTATTACTTATGGAGGACCGGGAACGATTTACCCGCAGGTAGGCAATATCATTATTGACGAAATTAACAAATACAATATGGAACATTACGGAGTGACCATTTACTAAAAACAAAGTCTTACATATTTGGCGGCAAAAATCAGCGGAGGGTAATACATAGCCCTCCGCCTTGTGGTTACAGATGAAAGGCAAGGGGGTTTTTATGAAGTCAAAGAGTTCAGGTCTGGGTGGAACTGTTGCTAAAGCCACACCGAGACAATTGACAGGTATTGTGGCAGCAGTGATTATTCTGGCGGGAATACAGTTTGTGCCAACGACGGAGATGATGCCGCTGGCAGCCAGAAATACGCTGGGGGTTTTGCTGGCAGTCATTGTTCTGCTGGTGTGTGAAACATTTCCATTTGGTGTCACGTGCCTGACTGCTATTTCTCTTCTGTATTTTTTAAAATGTACAGCTTCGGTGCCGGAGGCACTGACCGGATTTACAAATGCAACACTGTTTTTTGTTTTGGCTTCTTTTGGTATTTCTGAAGCGCTGACTGCAGTGCCTGTGTCCACCAGACTGCTTTTGGTACTGATGAAGAAATTTGGTCAGAATACAAATCGTCTGCTCTTTGCGGTTATGATGGTAACGGCTGTTCTGTCTTCTGTGATTTCCAATGTTGCAGCGGCGGCCGTGTTTATTCCCATCGTGCAGAAATTTCTGGAGGTGTACGATAATGAGGAGGAGAGAAAGTGTACCGGCCGGGCATTTATGATCGCGCTTCCCATAGCCAGTATGATCGGTGGCATGATGACACCGGCAGGTTCTTCCATCAATATGCTGGCCATCAGTATGCTGGAAAAATATGCGGATACGACGATTACTTTTGTTCAGTGGATGTGTCTGGGTATTCCGCTGACTGTTGTTCTGCTTCCCATCGCATGGCTTCTTTTTGTGAAGATTTTCAAACCGGCACCGTTGTCACAGAAGAAAATTTCCGATTATCTGGAAGAAGAGAATGGGATACTCCCGCCCAAAATGACGGTAAAAGAAAAATATGTTCTTTCCATCTTAGTGATCATGCTGGTTCTCTGGATACTGAGTTCCTGGATATCTGCGCTGCAGATCACTGCTGTTGCTCTGATTGGGTTGATGCTCTACTTTGTGCCCGGAAAAATGCAGATTCTTACCTGGAAGCAGTTTCAGCGTTGCGTCAGTCTGGAAGCCTTTGTTCTTATGGGAACAATGATTTCCATTGGTAACGTAATTACAGCTAGTGGTTTAAGTGAATGGCTTGGAAATGTACTGTTCCCGGCAAATTTTGCGGCATCAGGTCTGTTGGCGGTAGGATTTGTGTGCCTTCTGACTTTTGTTCTGCTGGTGATCATTCCTGTGGCACCGGCACTCGTAGCTATGCTGTCAGGCCCTCTGGTGGCTTTCTGCGTCAGAATCGGCGTGTCGCCGGCACTTGCCATGGCAGCCTTTGGACTGTGTGCGGCAAACTGCTATCTGCTTCCTCTGGATACCGTTCCTTTGATGACGTACGCAACGGGATATTACAAGATGTTTGATATGCCTAAGGTTACTGTCTGGATACAGATGGCGATGATCGTGATCTGTTCACTGTGGCTGATGCTGATGGGAATTGTACTTGGGCTGTAAAAATATTACAACACGAAATAAGGGTCTGCCGCAAGCTGGAAGTTATCAGTTTGTGGCAGACCCTTATATATTGTCAATATTCTTCGGTTTTAATGGCCACGTTGCGATTATTGACCATCTGACGGCGCACCAGCTTTTCTTTATCCACAGTTAAGTGGACGGTGCAGCTGGCGTAGTGCTTTTGTGTCAGATTGGGTTTTGGCAGCGCGGTTTTGGATTTTTTCATCCGGCGGAACAGGTTTTGCATAAAAACATTTGTCACGATAAAACCAAAGATGACAGAGAGAAGAGCAATCACCTGCCCGGAAGTTGCAGATTCTGTTCCCAGATAATGCCATGTAAGCCACAGCAGCAGATAGGGAATTCCGGTTCCGACAGCAAAACAGCACAGAAAGGTCAGAACAGACTTAATGCGTGAAGGCGGAATGTCGGCATGGATTTTTCCAGTTTGGCCGTTCATGGCAAAGTTGTAATACTGACGGCCAATCTTGACTTGACGTACCCACATCGGACAAAGTACGCATTCAACTTTTTCATCATGAAAGGTGATGTGCTGCTCGGTCTCCTTTACATAGTCGTGCCGTACAGTATTGCGGAAAGTTTCACTGACTGTAGCTGATAGCCTGTGCTCTGCTTTTTCCCGATCTTCGGCAATTTCTGTCAGCTCCTGGAGACTGCCTGCCTCTTCGGTTTCTTCGATTGGTTTCAGATCCTTGTATTGGAAGGGTTCCAGAGTTTCCATAAAAGCATCGGTGATCTCTTTTGAGGCATTTACCTGAACACGGCGATAGTTTGCGGTTCCGGTTCTGCGAACGGTATAGTCTCTCAGTTGTTTTACGATTTTGGGGTCACCGCCGACCTTCTGTGAATTCTGTGCCTCGTATGTGATATCTACGTCAGCGATACCGGAGTAGAGAAGGTAGGGGACGAATCCACCCTGCATTTCTTCCGGTGTAGGATCTTTTTTGATCACTGAAGGAAGAAGTGGACGGCCATCATAATAATCATGGAATGCCCGGATAGCATCTTCCTGCGTATAGCGGAAAGGGATCATAAGCTCCGGGCGATACGTAACTTCTGACTCCGGGCCTTGCCCCATTTTGTCGGAATCTTCAATTTCAGTTTCTTTTACTTGATCTGACATAACTTTGTAATGCCCGATTTTTGTTAAGATCGGGCTAACCTTTCGTTTATTTCACTATATTCTAGCAAAAAAACAGGGGATATAACATAAATATTGCTCAAAATATACAGAATTAGCACATTTACCTATTTGACTATACAAAATGTCGGAAGCTTATTGGGGTCACTTCGGCTTTGTGCGGATTTACCATATTTTTGATATGATTTATAATTCTTTTATCGATTATGTACAAGGTGGATTTGTACATATAAAAAGAGAAAGAGGAGGAATCTTTATGAGTGATGCAAGTAACAAACAAGTTCAGCAGGCAAAACCGTTGAGCAAGCAGCTGAAGATCTTCTATGGTGTCGGCGACTGTGCATTTAGTTTAATGACAGCTGTTGAGTCCTACTACTTCAACTTCTTCCTGACGAACCTTGCAGCATTTGCTCCTGGTATGGCAGCAACGATCACTACTGTAGCCAGTACGATCGATGCATGTCTTTCCTGGATGTATGGTGCTATTCTGAACAGTATTAAACCGAAGAAGTGGGGACGCTACCGTTCCTGGCTGATCCTTCTTCCCTGGCTGGTTCCGTTCCTGTATGCGTTCCAGTTCCTCAAAGTCGGCGATGGGGCAATCTCCGCAATCATTATTATTCTGGGCGCTGTTCTCAGCCATGTATGCTGGAACTTCCCGTATGTAGCCAATGTATCCATGATCGCTGTTGCAGGTAAGACACCTGAAGACAGATCACAGCTGGCCTCTACCAGAGCATTCTGGGCAAACCTGTCCAATATTTTGTTTGCTTATGTAGGTATGCCGATTGCCACAGTAGTAGCCGGATTTATCGGTGAGACCAATAAATTTGGTGCTACAGCGTTCATCCTCGGTGTGATCATGGCTGTTATGTACTTCGCTCACTTCAAGATGTTTGAAGGTTACGAGGAAGTAGAGACTGTAACAGAAGCCAAGAAAGATACGACCCGCACAAGCGGTGGTGACCTTTTAAGAGCACTTGCACAGAATCCGCCTCTGATCGCTCTTCTGATCGCCGATGTAGCTAAGTGGATGTTCAACTTCGTATGTATGGGTGCCGCTGTTTATTACTTCACTTATGTGGCTGGTAATGCAGGACTTCTGGCAACTTACATTCTGATTTCTAATATTCTGTGTGTTATCGGATCTTATCTGTCCAAGTATGTCAGCAATAAGATCTCTACCAGAAACACAACACTCCTTTGCTTCTATATCATGGCAGCGTTCTGTGTACTGGCTTACGTAATGCGTTTCAACACCATGGCTGTTCTGATCTTTATGTCTGTCGCACGTTTCGGTTATGGTATTGCTTATGCATGTACACCGGCTCTTTACGCAGATACGATCATCTACTCTGAGTGGAAGACCGGAAAGAATGCTACAGGATGGATTAGTGGTCTGCAGAACGTTCCGCTGAAGGTTTCCATTATGACCCGTGGTATCATCATCAACTCCTGTCTGGCTATTGGTCTTGCAGGCGCAGCTATTGCTGATATTGATCCGGCTGCAGCTACCATCGAGCTCAAGAATGCAATCAGTATGGCATTTATCCTGATCCCGGCTATCGCACTTGTTATTGCCGGTGTTCTGATTACTTTCGGTTTCCGTCTGACAAAAGAAAAAGTTCTTCAGTATCAGAGCGAAATCGCAGCCAGAAAAGCTCAGGCTTGATCTGTAACAAAAGAATAATCTGAACAGTATTGCGGTGCGCGGGGATCCTACAGGGGTTTCCGCGCGTTTGTTGTAAAGAAAATAGTTTTCCGAGAATCGGCTGCGGGTATAGAAAAACAGAAAAAAGTCAGCCGCAAAAATAAAGAAAGCAGGTTTTTTTATGGGAGATTACAAAGAACTTATTGATAACGAACTTAAAGTTGTAGGTGAGTATCCGGTTCCGGGTATCTATGGTGCCCCGAATATTATCGTGCCGAAGTATAATTATCCGATAACTCCGAAGGAGAATATGATTCGTATGCTGAATGGCGAGATGCCGTTGTGGGTTCCCAATCAGGCTATCGAAAATAATCCGATCCAGCCTCTGGTTATGCCTGACGCTAAGGCTCGTAATTTTGGAGGAACAGACTGGTTTGGCATTCAGTGGACTTATGAGCCGCTGTCCAAGGCAGCCATGGTTACACCGGGGACGAGAGCGCTTTCAGAGATTGAGAACTGGAAAGAAGAAATCAAATGGCCGGATCTGAATGCTATTGACTGGAAGAAAGACTATGAAGACAATTATAAGAACCAGATCACACCGGATCGTTTCAGCTATTTTGTTATCGTTAATGGATTGTTTGAGAGAACTGCGGATCTGACAAGCTTCGAGGATGCTTTCTGTGCATTGCTGGAATGCCCGGATGAACTGACGGAATTCTATGATAAACTGGTAGACTGGCATATTCGTCTGATGGAAATTGCGCATGATGTATATCACAGTGATATGATCCTGTTCCATGATGATATGGGAACAGAGAGAAGCACTTTCTTTTCACCGGATACGTATCGTGAACTGTTTCTGCCTCAGTATAAGAAAATTACTAAGGCAGCTCATGATATGGGTATGTATATCTGTCTGCATTCCTGTGGATGTATTGGCACACTGATGCCGCAGATCATTGAAGCCGGTTTTGATGCCTGGGAAGGACAGGATCGTGCTAACGATAAGAAAGCGATCATGGATAAGTATGGAAAGGATCTGGCGCAGTGTACACTGTATATCATCCCGGAAGATATGAGTACTGAAGATGCTCTTGCGGATATCCACAAGAGAGTGGATGATCTGGGAAGTACGGGACGTTTTGCGTGTCGTCTGCGTGATTCCAGAGTGGGAAGAGATGTGAATCTGGCAGAGGAATTGTATCGCTATAGCCGCAGTAAATATCTGGATATGGCAAAATAATGTGAAATTGTGTGAAAAAGGACGGGAGAGCTGCAAACCGGCAGCCTCCTGGTATATGTATAAACCTTATGCTCCTACTGCGCTCGCTCCGAGCCTGTAGTCTCGGAGTCGTGCTCGTTAAAATCGCGTGCGGTTTATACATATACCAGGAGGTTGCCGGTTTGCAGCTCTCCCTATCATCTATACTGATACAGAAGTCTTTAATTAACTGTAAGTAATAAATGCTGTGTTTGATAAGGCTTTTAGAAAAATCAGTCGAGTTGATTAATGACGTTTATACCATGGTCTTCTGTTGCTTAATATTGCTCTGCAATCTCGTAAATCAGCCGCTCTGACTTCTCCCATCCCAGACACGGATCCGTGATGGACTTTCCGTAGCATCCTTCGCCGATCTTCTGGCAGCCGTCCTCAATATAGCTCTCGATCATCAGACCCTTCACAAATCCATGCAGATCACTGTTGTAACGAACACTGTGAAGCACTTCTTTGCTGATGCGGATCTGCTCCAGATATTTCTTGCCGGAGTTGGCATGGTTGGTATCCACGATAACACAGGGGTTCTTGAGCCCTTTGCTCATATAGATGTCATAAAGCTGCACCAGATTCTCATAATGATAGTTGGGACTGCTCTTGCCGAAGTTGTCTACGTAGCCTCTGAGGATAGCATGGGCATAGGGGTTGCCGTCAGTCTGTACTTCCCAGCCTCTGTACAGGAACGTATGGGAGCTCTGGGCTGCCACGATACTGTTCATCATGACGGAGAGGTCACCGCTGGTGGGGTTTTTCATACCTACCGGGATACCGATGCCGCTGGCTGTCAGGCGGTGCTGCTGATTTTCCACAGAGCGGGCGCCAATGGCGGTGTAGGACAAAATATCGGAAATATAGCGGTGATTTTCCGGATACAGCATTTCATCTGCACAGGTCATCCCGGTCTCGCGGATGGCGCGGGTATGCAGATCACGAACCTTTAACAGGCCTTCCAGCATATCCGGAGCTTTGTCCGGATCCGGCTGATGTACGAGACCTTTATATCCGGCACCGGTGGTTCTGGGTTTGTTGGTATAGATACGGGGAATGATAAACAGCTTATCCTTTACTTTCTCCTGTACTTTGGCCAAACGGTAGGTGTAATCCAGCACGGAATCTTCGTTATCCGCTGAGCATGGACCGATAATCAGTATAAATTTGTCGAGGCTTCCGTCAAAGATGGCTTTCATCTCTTTGTCGCGGGCTTCTTTAATGTCTGCAATGGCTTTATCTACAGGGAAGCACTCCTTGATCTCCTTCGG
>CALZMS010000002.1 GCA_945788595.1 uncultured Lachnospiraceae bacterium | reverse complement strand
CTGCCCTTATATTTTGGCGCCTCGCAGCAGAATATGGCCCGGGGGGCCGTGGTTCTGGCACAGACCTCTTTGCCTGTAGGCGGAGAGAATTCCAATTGTGTGATCGCTGCGCATCGGGGGTATCGGGGAGCTGCTTATTTTCGGGATATTGAAAAAATGATGCCGGGGGATGAGGTGCTGGTCCATACCCGATGGGAGACTCTTCGGTACGCGGCAGAGACTACAGCGATTATTGAACCCTGTGACAGTGACCGGGTAAAGATACAGTACGGACGGGATATGGTGACACTTCTTACCTGTCATCCGTATCGTTCAGGCGGAAAGTACCGGTATATCGTATATTGTGTCCGCGAGGATGAGAAGGAGACAGAGAATATCAGAAAAGAGGAAACCGAAAATGATAACAAAGAAAATGAGCCGGTGTTTTTGTCGTCGGAAAAGGATATACACAGAGAGGGACTGTTAAGAAAGGTATTTTCGGCAGTGCTTTTGGTGATGTCAGGAATGCTGGTTTTGCAGAGGATAAGAAACAGGAGGGAAAAACACCGTGAATAAAGGGATGACGGATAAAAAAGAAAAGTGGCGGTACAAAAAAATCATACGGACCGGATTGCTTACCATGTTTTTGCTGACAGCTGTGCTGGTCTGTACCGGAATATACAGATCTTATGCAGCTTCTTCATTAAATGGAAGTATCTGGCTGTATATTCAGGAAAATGGAATCACAACATCAAAAATTAAGTTTAATCTGGTAACGGCAGAGGGATGGAGTGATGAAAAAAAAGTATACGTGAGTATAGATGATTCTTCGGTGAACGCAAATGAGGTGAAGCTGGAGGCTTCCGCGGTGACAACACAGTTGGAAAGCAGCACTTCTTCTGCAAGGACGATTATTAATATTCCCGTCACGTACACACAGAAGGCGTATTATAACGTATTTGGCTATGGCCTGTCTGGACATGATAAACAGTACAGAGTAAATTTCAATAAGTATACACTGGCAAATAACGGGACATCCACGCTGCCTTCGGGGTATGAGGTGACAGATCAGGCCCATTCCATCAATATGCAGGTCCACTATATGAATGCAGGTCTGGACAGTGGTTCTACGGTGACGACCACGACGATCTATCTGAAACGACCGACTTTTACGGCAACATTACACGGCAGCGGGGGAACGACAGAAAAGGGAGAAGATTCCTCTGAAATTACAGCACTGCGGGGAGATAGTTTTACGTTGACTAACAGCTTTGTGCACGCAGGCTATGTCTTTAAAGGCTGGTCAGACACAGAAGGCGGTGCCTCAATAGTGCTGAAAGATAAAGCACAGCTGACGGCAGAGAAAGATGTAACGTATTATGCGGTATGGGGTGAAAATACGTATGCGGTCGTTTTTGATGCCAATGGCGGTACTGGACAGATGAACAGCCAGACCATGACACCGGGCGTAATGGCCAGTTTGTCAGAAAACACATTTTCACGTTCCGGTTATGTATTTCAGGGATGGAGCAAAGACAAGAGGACAAAAGCGGCACAGTACAGCGATGGTGAAACAGTGAAGGATTTGGCGGAGCCTGAAAAAACGGCCACTCTATATGCGGTGTGGAAAAAGGCAGATGCCAGCTGGCAACTGGATAATGTGGTGACGGATGAAAAAATGTTTTGGGGAAATGGCAAGCTGAAGGGCGGCGCAGGCACGACCTACAACGATGCATTTTCGGATTCTTCTTATGCCCGCGCAGACAGCGCGGATAAGCCGGGCTATATGACCCACAGATAAGGAAAGGAGGGAGGAGAGTATGAAAGACATACGTAAACGGCTGATCGCCTTTGTGTTAGCCGTGATTTTTGTTTTGTCCGTGATTACGGGAAATACAGGAATATCTTTTGTGGATCAGGCGGCAGTAAAGGAAGTCAGGGCTTCTTCGGGAAATGTCAGTATGAGCCGCATTCTGACCGAGTGTGAGGTTCCTGTCGTGGAAAGGAAGGCATCGGAAGGCCTATGGTGCATCCGAGTGGATGGGAAAAAGACATTTTGTCTGAATTCCGGAAAAACCATGAATAAAGGCGATTATGCCAGTGGAAAGACGCATGAGGCGGCGTCTTATAGCAACCAGTCCCTGGCTAAAGTATTGACTTATTATTTTGGAGAAAAAGAACAGAAAGGCGGTACGAACCTGTTTTTGCTCTGCCAGGCATATGTCTGGGCCTGCGGCAAAGGTGTAAACAAAAAGACCGCAATGATACAGGCAGGGAAGAACGTGTCTGTTTCCGCTGCGGAGGCGGCTCGGGTATATGAGGAGATCCAAAAGACAGATCCCTATGGAAAAATTACATACTATACCATCACAAAATGTGCCCGTGAAAAAAAGAGCGCAGCCCATCAGCATCTTTTGACCTGGTCAGGTTCCCGTCCGTCGGTTTCTTATGGTTCTTATCAGGAACCATACACCGGGGCCGGAGATGAAAACATTACGGTGAATGTAACAAAAAAAGATGCAAAGACAGGCACCGGGCTGGCCGATGCTGTGTTTGACCTGTACAGAGACGGACAGAAAGTGGCGTCTGTTACCACAGGAAAAGACGGCTGTGCATCCTATGTTTATAAGGCTTCATATACAGTCACAGTACCGGCAGAGACAGAGTATATCTGGGTGAAAAACTGGAATAGTCTGTCTGCGGTCCAACAGCAGGAAGAGATAGACAAGGGGTATTATGCTTCAGAGGCCCAGGCTATAGCCGCCTGTAAACAGGATCAGCAGGCAAAAGCCCAGGCCCTTCTTGAGATGAAGAAAAAAGAAACGCACAGCTGGAAAGCAGTGGAAGTCAGCGCTCCTCCCAATTACAGTATTTCCGGATCCGGTGAGCAGACGAAGGCAGAGGAAGGCTCTGCAGAAGAGATGTCTTTCCTTTTTATGGATCAGCCGGTGCGGATGTCTTTGGAACTTTGTAAAAAAAGTGAAGAAGAGGGAGGGGTGGAATGCAGTCTGAAAGGGGCTGTTTATGGATTGTATGCTGCGGAAAATATTTGTGAAACAGACAATCAGACTGTCATCTATGCAAAGGATACTCTGGTGGCTGTAATGACCACAGATGAAAACGGCACTGCGCTGGCAGAGGGACTTTTCCCTGCGAAATATTATCTTCTGGAGCAGACACCGCCTGTAGGATATGAAAAGGATGATACAAAGCACAGCGTGGATCTGTCGTATACAGACAATGCATCCCTGCAGCGAAAAATCACAGTAACAGACCGGCCAGTAAAAAATAAAGTATGCATAAAGAAAACCTTTGACGGTGAAGCTTTTCCTGCAGATCCACAAACCGGGGAAATACTGCCCATTACCGATGCTTTTTGTCTGATCGATGCGAAAGGAAATACGGTATCTTCGTTTGCCATAGGCGAAGATGGATATGGAGAATCACAGCTGCTTCCCTACGGAACGTATATCCTCCGACAGACGCAGGAAACACAGGGGTATGACAGAGTGCCGGATCGGACGGTAAAAATAGAGGACAGTGTACAGAAAATACAGCTTTTACTGGACGATCCTTTGAAGGAAGCAAGGATTTATCTGACAAAATACCGTACAGCAGCGGATGCAGAAACAAACACGTTCTGCAAGGAAGCAGAAGAAGGGGCAGAATTTGCTCTTTACGGTCCGGATGAACAGCTGATCACTACTGCAAGGGCAGACGAGGAAGGCGTTGTGTATTTCGGAGAAATAAATGAGCTGGGCCGATACAGAATTCATCAGATCAGCGGAACTTCGGGATACCAGCTGATGGAAGATAAAATCGTGGATATTACGGAAAAAACCTCCTATTTTGTCACGGGAGAAGACAGCTTTTGTGGAGATAAAATACGGATCAGAAAATATATTTCCCGGAATGCCGGGGAAGATAAAGAACCGGAAGCTTTGGCAGAATTTGTCATATTGGATGCTGCAAAAATAGAGAAAACAAAAAATGAGCTTGCGTCTATGGACAATATGGAAGAACGCAAGGACTTTCTTTTAAGCTTATACCAGAAAAACAGTCAGGCAGTTATCGCTGAATTATGCACAGACAGCCGGGGGCAGGCTGCGGTATTGCTGACGGACTGGCAGTGTGCAGAGCATCCGGAAGGCTTTATTGTTTTGCAGATCTGGGGGGAAGAAGGGTATGAGCTTTGTCCTCCGGTGTACAGTAAAGATATAGAACCGGTGGTGGAGGAGGGAATACAGGTATATGAAATAGAAGCTGTAGATCTCTGGAATGACTGGGCCAGTATTTCTCTCAAAAAGTATATGACGACAGGCGAAGATATCCGGGTGCCGGAAACTTCGGCAGAGTTTGCTGTCATAGATGAAAACGAACAGACGGTAGAGGTAAAGGAGACCGGCGAGGATGGTTCTGTAACATTTGAAGGACTGGCATTTGGGACCTATCGGATCGAGCAGCGGTCCGGTGATGCGGCGCATATACAGATGGAACCGGTGTATGTGACGCTTTCGGAAAAAGATAGGCATAAGACGATCCCTGTGGCAGAGGACGGTGTGATCGACCGGGAAAAAGAAGTGGAGTTTACCCTGATAAAAAAGTCGGAGGAAACGGGTGTTTTTCTGGATGGCGCGCAGTATCAGCTGTACAGAGTAGAAAAAGACGGGGAGAACGAAAAAAGAACGCTGGTAACTACATTGTGTACCGGTGCGTATGAGGAAGGGGAAGAAGGTGCGTCGGGAAAGGCATGCATCAGTCTTTCCTATGGAACCTATGTGCTGAAGGAACTGTATCCGCCGGAGGGGTATCTGTTAAATGAGAAGGAATACCGGTTTGTTCTGGACAAAAACAGTGTTTCCTATGACGAAAACGGGAATGGAACCTATATGCTGGAAGTGACGGACAGACCTGTCATGGGAAAGATCTCCCTGGAAAAAACGGGAAATGTACTGACCGGATATGTGGAGGAAAGTCAGAGCTTTGTCTGTGGAACAGGACCTGCAGCCGGCGCGGTATACGGTCTGTATGCCCAGGAAGATATCTGCCGGGATGATGGCCGGGTAGTATATGCTGCCGACACCCTGATCGATCAGAAAACAAGCGATACTTCCGGACAGATTTTCTTTACGCGAACAGATGAAAAGGGCGAACTGACTGACAGATTTTATCTGGGCAGCTATTACATCAAAGAGATCTCTGCACCTGAAGGGTATGTGCTGGATCCCGAAAAGTATCCGGTGCGGCTTACCTGGGACAACCGGGCCAGACAGCTTAACGTTATAAAAAAGGCAGAGCCTTCGCAGGAGGTGGAACCGGGACTGGGAAACAATTCTCCGGATCCGGAAGTGGGAAAGTATGTGCTGAAGACTGGCGAAGAAATGAATCAGCTTTTCCGGGACGGCAAAGTTACCAGTGTAAGCTTTACCTGGGAAAAGGCACCTGAGGGGGCAGCCCTGACAAATGTGTCCAGTGATGAAAGCGACGGTATCGTTTTCTGGACAGAGGGAACGCAGGGCTATGTATCCACACAGCTTGCGGGGCAGGTGATATATCTGAATACGCAGTCGCAGGACATGTTTGCCAATTGTATCGAACTTGAAAATATTTTCTTTGATAATACAGATACCTCCCGGGCAGTGGATTTTGGCCGTATGTTTTATCGCTGTACCGGGCTTGCGTCATTGGATCTGTCCTGCTTTAACATGAAAAATGCAGAAAATGTCAGTCGTATGTTTGCTTACTGCAGCAGCCTGACGACTATCTATGTCAACGATCAGATACTGGAAAAAGAAGAACTCTATGAAGAAGATGTTCCTTCACGGATAGAGGCCTGTCCTCAGAATGAGATGATCGTCGGTCATGCATTTTGTGCAGAGGATTTTATTTTTACCATGTTTTATGAAAATGGTAAAGAGGAGGAGATATATCCGGATCAGACAGAGATAGAATTCAGTCCCCAGACCGCCGGTAAAGCCGGGGAGATGACGGTGCAGATCTCCTTTGCCGATACGGGACGTTATGCAGAGTTTGGTACCATAGATGCAGTGGTTCAGGTGGCAGATCCGGATACCATCTCTGTGGAACGGGTGTATACGGAACCGGAAGTGACGGTATCTCTGGAAGATGAACAGCAGAGCATAACGATCCAGATTATAAAGGCAGATGCTAAAGATACCCGTCATGAGATGCTGGAAGGGGCGGAATTTACGCTGTATGCCGGCTGCGATATTGTGAATGAAAAAGGAGAGATTCTGTTTTGGAAGGACGAGATCGTTGCCACACAGATTTCCGGGGACAGCGAGTTTTCTTATGTGGAATTCAGTCATCTGCCGTCACAGCTGTATAAAAAGGACAAAACAGAACCCTGGATGTACTATGTCAGGGAAACAAAGGCACCGGAAGGTTATGATCTTAATGACAAAGTAGTTTATATTTCCGGAAAAACAGAGGATTCTGCAAAAGCAGAGTTTATTTACGGGTACAGTGAAGAAAAGCTGCAGAATGCAGAAAGTAGTTTTGTGGGCATGGATGAACTCTTGTATGAAGACGAACGTATGCCGTACATAACGCTGAAAAAACAATGGTATGGTGACAATGCAGCTGACCGGCCGGACAGCATCCGTGTCAGTGTTATCCTGGCCGATGGTACAGAGAAACAGTATGTGCTCAAAGCATTAGAAAACTGGCAGCTGGTGACCGATATAGAACCTGGCATGCTTGCGGACGATGACAGAGAGCAGTTCCTGTCATCATTTAAAGAAAGTGTACCGAAAGGCTATAAGGAATACGGCAGTTTCTGGAATGCCGGGACGAATACCTATATTTTCAGAAATGTGTCTGAAACAGAGGCAGAAGTGTCAGTGGAAAAAATCTGGGAAGACAAAAACAACAGTGACGGCATCCGTCCTGACAGCGTAACAGTAGGTCTGTACGGGAATGAACAGCTGATCAAAACGGTGGTGCTGCCCACAGAGAGCGGAGAATGGCGTTACACAGAGACTGGTCTTCCTGTAGCAGAGGACACGGGTATGGTGATCGACTACACCTGGAAAGAAGAATTGTCCGGTACAGAGGAAAATGCGTCTGAGGCATATCTGTCCCTTACAGAAAAAGACAAAGAAAATCCTTCAGAAACGAAGATCACAAATTTTCATGAGGTAAAGAGCGTGGATCTCTCGGTACAGAAATGCTGGGAAGATGAGGAGGACAGACAGAATATCCGTCCGGACAGTGTCACGGTGCAGCTTCTGGCAGATGGCATAGCGGTGAAGTTTAAGAAAACAGAGCAAGGGCTTGTGTATGACGAAATGCAGGATCCATCTTCTGCGGATACGATTCTTCTGACGGCCGAAAATGACTGGCGCGAAACGGTAGCAGAACTTCCGGTAAGAAAAGGAGATCAGGAGATCGATTACACCTGGAAGGAACTTAAGCAGGATGAACAGTGGATTACCGGGGAATCGCTTTGGGGTTATGAAGACTCTTATGAGACTGATCCTTCTGATGAAAACAGAACCATTCTCACCAACACGCATACTTTCTTTACCGGAGCCTGTGTAAAAGTCAATAAAAAGATCCGGAAAGAAAATCTCAGTTTTGCTGTGGATCTGCCCACCTTTGTCTTTACGCTGAAGGGTGAGGATATCTATGGAAATCCTCAGGAATTTGTGCAGAAAGTAACTTTTACGCCAGAGGATGTATCAGGCATGCCGGATGAGGAAACCGTCACAAAGAGTGTGATTTTTACAGACATTCCCATGGGCAGCTATACCCTTACGGAAACAGGAATGGAAGGAATCTATGTGCAGGAATCTCTGGAAAGTCTCACAGAAGGCAGCAGAAGCGAAGAAAATATGTTCAAGATCACAGTAGGTCCCACACTGGAAGAAAGTAAAAAAATGACAGGAGACGAGGACACTGTTTCCTGGGATCAGGAAGTAACGTTTGAGAACAAAGCCGTAAGAGGCAGTGTACTCATCACAAAACTGGAAGAAGATGAAAAAACGATACTTCCGGGAGTTACATTTACACTGAAAAATGAAGATGCTTCTGTAGTTCTTACGGCAGTTACGGATGAGCAGGGACAGATCCTGTTTGAAGATCTGCAGCCGGGTGAATACACGCTTACAGAGACGGGCACAAAGGACGGGAACACGCTTCTTGCCAAACCGGTGAAGATCAATATTCCTCTGTGTCTGGAAGATATACCAAAGGAAGGGAAAACAGTGCCGGAGGATGCGGTAAAATATGGAGAAAACTGGTATCTGTATCATCTGAAGTATACGATCACCAACCATGCCGCTCTGACACTTCCCAAAACCGGTGGTTTTGAAAACTGGACGGATTTCCTGCCGATAGCCGCAGCGGTGGTGATGATCCTTGCGGGGATGTGTATATGGTACAAAAAAGCAGATCCGAAAGGTAAAAGGAAGCCGCAACCGTAGGTGTTTTCCGTGTCTGGTTTTAGCAAAATCAGACACGGGATGTTTCCCTGAGCAGGAAGGGCGCAGTATGCAGTGAAAGAAGAATCTGTACCAGCGCTGTCATACAGGGAATCAGGGCCAGAAGCGCGCCGCGGGTGCCAAAAATCCGGCAGGCAAACCAGGAAAAGGCCACACCGATATGAAACAGCAGAAGGACTTTGCCGTACATACAGGCTTTTCCCAGCATCTTCGGGTCGCGGTCACAGAGATAGGCGGTGAACGCCGTGACGCACTGCCGCAGATTGTTGGTGGAAAAGATCGTGGCGGATACGTACCCTTCCGAAGTAGGGAAGGAGCACCACTGGTAAGCCATGGCAAAAAAGATCGGGTACATGGCTACGAAATGATCTAGTGTATCTGGCATGAAAGCAATAGAGAAAAGTGCCAGTATATCGATGGCAATGCTCACCAGCTGATTGTTCCATTTGAGAATCCGGGGGATAAGCACGGTA
This sequence comes from uncultured Lachnospiraceae bacterium, assembly GCA_945788595.1. GTDB lineage: Bacteria > Bacillota > Clostridia > Lachnospirales > Lachnospiraceae > UBA11957. The sequence continues at coordinate 9,178 of CALZMS010000002.1, read as the reverse complement.
AGGGCCAGTGCCAGGATATAGACACCAAGCGCTCCGACACGGGCCAGTGTCTCCTCGCTGGAACGTCCCACCAGGATCAGTGCCAGTGAGATAAGATTGGAAGTCTGGGCAGAGGCCAGCAGATCCATATGGTTGATGACCGCAAATCCGCCGAAAAATCCGCCGACCAGAGCCATGTTCAGATGTATATGTCGTTCTGCTTTTTCGTTCATTTTACTAAATCCTCAGGAAAAATATTGTTTATTATTTTGCTGGTGACATTATACGACTGCACTTTTTTACTGTAAATGGGTAAAATGACGAAATGGAGGGGAAAAGAAAGCCGGTGTCCGTTGAATCTACGGTCATATGAAAATTTATGCTCCTGCTGCGCTCGCTTCGAGCCTGTAGTCTCGAAGTCGTGCTCGCTAAAGTCGCGTAAATTTTCATATGACCGTAGATTCAACGGACACCGGCATTTACACATTGAAAAAATGAAGAGGTGGGGTGCTTACTTGGAAGCCTCTTCCACCATCATCTTCTTCTCAACAAACAGATTAACTTCCTTCACAAATTCATTCGGATCAAATCCATGAACCATGGCAGCCTCCTCAATAGACTCCATCTGGGAAGCCGGGCAGCCAATGCAGTGCATACCCATACCCATGAGTACTCCGGCCATATCCGGCTCCTGAGCCAGAATATCACCGATGATCATGTCGAGAGAAATTTTCATCATAACCGTAACATCCTTTCTAAACTTATTTTGCGTCTTCCAGCGCTTTTTCCAGCTGTTCGATGACGATCTTGAGTGCCTTAATACGGGCATAGCGTTTGTCCGTGGATTCCAGGATATACCACGGAGCATAGGTGGTGCTGGTCTTGTGCAGCATCTCATCCACAGCGCCCTCGTAGAGATCCCATTTTTCACGGTTTCTCCAGTCCTCGTCCGTAATCTTCCACTGCTTGCCGGGCGTATTCTGACGCTCTGTAAAGCGGGCCAGCTGCGTATCCTTGTCGATCTGTACCCAGAATTTAACAACAACAGCACCCCAGTCAGCCAGTTCCTTTTCAAACTCGTTGATCTCATTGTAAGCACGCTGCCAGTCGTTTTCGGAACAGAAACCTTCCAGACGTTCTACCATGACACGACCGTACCAGCTGCGGTCAAAAATAGCGATATGGCCGGTCTTAGGCAGCCTGGTCCAGAAGCGCCACAGAAAATGGCGGGATTTTTCGAAAGGTTTGGGGCTGGCAACAGGGATCACCTCGTAGCCGCGGGGGTCGAGAGCAGTCGTAAGACGCTTAATGTTTCCGCCCTTGCCGGCGGCATCCCATCCTTCGTAGACGATCACTACAGGGATTTTCTTTTTATACAGCTGATTATGCAGGTCGCTTAAACGTGTCTGCAGCGCTTTCAGCTGTACTCTATATTCGTCTTCCTCGATGGTTTTGTCAAGCGGAATTTCGGCAAGCTTTGGCATATCCAGCAGTGGAAAGACATTCTGCAGAAGAGGTACGCTTAAAACATGATTCTTTAATGCCACATCAATGCCGTTGGTCAGATCTTCCATGATCTGAAGCTCAGCCCACTTGCGGGATTTGGCATCGATTACATACCAGGGGGCCGAAGATGAGGAGGTGTCCTCCAGAAACTGATCGTAAACCTGACTGCATTTTTCGTAGTGCTTATTTTCCCAGCGGTCAAAGTCGCTGACCCTCCAGGCCGTGGAGGATTCCTCCAGCAGAAGAGACAGACGTTTTTTCTGTTCCTTCTTTTCAATATGGAAGAAGAATTTGAGCACTAAATATCCGTTGGCTGTCAATGTGCTTTCGAAACGACGGATACTGCCGATGCGGTTTTTGTATTCTGCGGTATGGAGATTTTCCTCCAGCACATCCCGGGTCACATCAGACATCCATCCGCCGTCCAGAAACAGGAAAGAACCGGCTTCCGGAATACGGGAAAAATAGCGGTAAAGGAAGGGACGTCTTGTTTCCTCTTCGGTAGGAGCTGTCAGCGTATTGACAGTGAAGAAGCGGGGATCCAGGGTTTTGATGACTTTACTGATCATGCTGCCTTTTCCAGCAGCTCCCCAGCCTTCGAATAGCACGATGACGGGCAGCTTGTTTTCTTTAAGAAGAAGCTGCTGGCTGGCCAGTTTTTCGTGAGCATGTTCCAGTCGTTCTCTGATTTCTTCTGCCTCTGGCTTCGGCAGAGCGTTCGCCTGATCGAGCATAATGATACCTCCTTATAGATTCACAGATACATCGTCATGAAAAGTGATGTTGATATAAATAGTATACCATGTTCTGGAAAAAATTATGGCGAATCTGTGCTGTATTTTCCGGCAAATCTGCCTAAAACCGGCAGAGAAAAGACAGGGGAAAATCCGGTTGAGTTTACCCACGGGATGGATTATACTATTTACGAATATGCAAAAAAGGCAGGAGGAGAGACAGTGGCATCTTATCAGAGTTTTGCACAGGTGTATGACCTGTTCATGGATAATATTGATTATGACAGCTGGAGCGTATATCTGACCGGGCTTTTGCAGGAATATGGTATAGACGACGGCCTGGTGCTGGAGCTTGGCTGCGGTACCGGAAGCATGACAGAACGTCTGGCCAGGGCAGGATACGATATGATCGGTGCTGACCTTTCTGCGGATATGCTGGACATAGCCATGGAAAAAAGAGATGAGTCAGGTCTGAATATCTTGTATCTTCTGCAGGATATGCGGGAGTTTGAGCTTTACGGAACAGTCCGGGCCATCGTCAGTGTCTGTGATTCCATGAATTATATTCTGGAGGAAGAGGATCTTTTGCAGGTCTTTCGTCTGGTGAATAATTATCTCGATCCCGGAGGCATGTTTATCTTTGATCTGAAAACGCAGAAGAAATACCGGGATATGGGGGAGACTACGATCGCGGAAAACCGGGATGAGGCCAGCTTTATCTGGGAAAATTATTATGATGAGGAAGAACAGATCAATGAATATGATCTGACTCTGTTTATCCGGGATGAGGAGGATGGACGCTTTGACCGGTACGAGGAATATCATGAGCAGCGGGCCTATCCACTGGAAACCATAAAAGAGCTGATCCGGGAAAGCGGTATGGAATTCATTGCCATGTACGACGCGTTTACCCATGAGCCAGCCACAGAGGAGTGCGAGAGGGTCTACGTGATTGCCAGAGAACAGGGAAAACAGGAAATATGAGGTGATATTTATGGAGAATAAAGATTATATTGTCCGCGCCACAGCGGCAGGCGGACAGGTACGTGCTTTTGCCGCGACCACAAGAGAAACAGTAGAATACGCCAGAAAGGCACACAATACAAGTCCGGTGGCTACAGCAGCCCTGGGCCGGCTTCTGACCGGAGGACTGATGATGGGGGTCATGATGAAGGGCGATAACGATATCCTGACACTGCAGATCCAGGGCAGCGGTCCCATAGGCGGTATTACGGTGACGGCAGATGCTCACGGTCATGTCAAAGGTTATGTGGGAAATCCCGAGGTGCTGCTTCATGCCAACGACAAGGGAAAACTGGATGTGGCGGGTGCCATTGGTCCCGGCTTTTTGAACGTGATCATGGATATGGGCCTGAAAGAACCCTACAATGGCCAGGTCATGCTGCAGACCAGCGAGATCGCCGAGGATCTGACCTATTATTTCGCCACCAGTCAGCAGGTGCCCTCTGCGGTGGGGCTCGGTGTGCTGATGGAGCATGACAATACGGTAAAACAGGCCGGCGGATTTATTGTGCAGCTGATGCCTTTTGCTGAAGAAAAGACCATTGCGCAGCTGGAAAAAAATATTGCCAGGGTAAATTCCGTGACAGGACTTCTGGAGCAGGGATATACGCCGGAAACTATGCTTTCCTATCTGCTGGAGGATATGGAAATGACCATAAACGATACGATCGACGCGTCTTTTTATTGTAACTGCAGTAAGGAACGGGTATCCAGAGCGTTGATCAGTGTGGGAAAGAAAGAATTAAAGAGCATGATCAATGACGGAAAACCGGTGGAACTGAACTGCCATTTCTGCAACACGAACTACACATTTTCCGTGGAGGAAATCAAAGAACTGTACAGACAGTGTACCAGATAGGAGACAGGTATGAAAGATGGATTTGTCCGGGTCGCGGCAGCGATCCCGAAGATCAGTGTGGCTGACACCAGAGCTAACAGAAAGGCTATTCTGGAAAAAATACGGGAAATGCAGGCCCTTAAGGCGAAAATCATGGTGCTTCCGGAGCTGTGTCTGACGGGCTATACCTGTCAGGATCTGTTCTGGCAGAATGCGCTTCTGGCTTCTGCAAGAGAAGAGCTTATAACACTGGTCAGGGAAACGGCAGATGTGGACGCGCTGATTTTTGTAGGACTTCCCCTGGAAGTGTATGGAAAGCTGTTTAATGTGGCGGCTGTTCTGCATCGGGGAAAGATTCTCGGTCTGGTGCCAAAGACACATATTCCTACCTATGCGGAATTTTACGAGGGGCGTCATTTCACCTCCGGACCGAAGGAAGTGACTCGGGTGCGTCTGGGGGAAGAACTGGTGCCTTTTGGAAGCCGCCAGCTCTTTGTCTGCGATACCCTGCCGGAGCTGAAGGTGGCGGCAGAGATCTGTGAGGATCTCTGGGTTCCCTGCCCTCCGTCCACAGGCCATGCCATGGCGGGAGCCACGGTGATCGTGAATCTGTCAGCTTCTGATGAGATGACAGGAAAGGATTCCTATCGCCGTTCACTGGTGGCTTCTCAGTCGGCCAGTCTGATCTGTGGCTACATTTATGCCACGGCAGGAGAGGGAGAATCCTCCACGGACCTGGTTTTTGGCGGACAGAACCTGATTGCGGAGAACGGTTCTCTTCTGGCAGAAGCGGAGAGATTTAAAAACCAGACGATCTGTTCGGAGCTGGACGTATATCGTCTGGTGGGAGAGAGAAGAAAAATGACCACCTATCCGGTGCAGGATATGGAAGGCTATTATGTGACGGAATTCTCTCTGGAAAAAGAGGAAACTCTGCTTAGCCGCCGTTTTGCGCCGCAGCCCTTTGTTCCCGGTGTAAAGGCAGACCGGGATAAACGCTGCAATGAAATTCTGAACATTCAGGCCATGGGACTGAAAAAACGTCTGGAGCATACCCATTGTCAGAGTGCTGTGATCGGAATTTCCGGAGGCCTGGATTCCACACTGGCACTGCTGGTTACCGCCCGGGCTTTTGATATGCTGGGAATGGACAGAAGTAAGATCACCTGTGTGACCATGCCCTGTTTTGGCACTACGGACAGAACCTATAACAATGCCTGTACGCTGACCAGACAGCTGGGAGCCACTCTTAAGGAAGTGGATATCAAAGAAGCGGTGACGATCCACTTAAGAGATATCGGTCATGATATTAACGTACACGATGTGACGTATGAGAATGCCCAGGCAAGAGAAAGAACGCAGATCCTGATGAATGTGGCCAACCAGGCGGGTGGTATGGTGATCGGCACCGGTGACCTATCCGAGCTGGCTCTGGGCTGGGCTACCTATAATGGTGACCATATGTCTATGTATGGCGTAAATGCATCCGTGCCGAAAACTCTGGTGCGCCATCTGGTACGCTATTTTGCGGATACCTGTGAAGATGAAAAGTTAAGCGCCATCCTTCTGGATGTTCTGGATACCCCTGTGAGTCCGGAGCTTCTGCCGCCGAAGGACGGTGTGATCTCCCAGAAAACGGAGGATCTGGTGGGGCCGTATGAGCTGCATGACTTTTTCCTGTATTATATGCTGCGTCTCGGCTTTTCGCCGGCCAAGATCTATCGCCTGGCCCTGGCTTCCTTTGACGGTGTGTATGATAAAGAGGTGATCCTGAAATGGTTAAAAACATTTTACAGGAGATTCTTTATGCAGCAGTTTAAGAGATCCTGTCTGCCGGACGGACCGAAAGTCGGCAGTGTGGCCGTATCTCCCAGAGGCGACTGGCGTATGCCAAGTGATGCCTGCGCAGCGGTCTGGATGGAAGAAATCGAGAGACTGGCATAAGGACAGCAGACAGCCCCAAAACGGGACGGCGAAGAAGACCGTGCGTTTGTGGGGCTGTTTTTGACGTCATGGTTTTGCTTTGGCCAGGGCACTGTTGATGGCATTGAGAAGGAGAGCTGAGGTGTAGCGGCTGTCTTCCCGGCAGGTCAGATGTTCGGTGGACTGGCTGTCCAGAATCTGTGCAGACAGATCCTCCAGCGAGGATTCCACCAGAGGATACATGGTCTGGACAGTTTCGCTTAAGTTTACCAGTTCAATACTGTTGATGTGGTCGTCATCTACACGCACCTGTACATCGAAGGATGAATCATTCAAGGACACGGTGGCAGAGTAGACTCCGGGGATATACACGGCATCAGAGGATGCTGCTTTATCTGTAGTACCCTGATCCACCTGCCTGGAGCGAAACATGATGAACAGAAGTACGAGCATGACAACGGCAAAGGCGGCAAAAATCAGCGTGTAGATGATCTCTTTCATATGTAGAACCACGATTCTGGTACGGGAACCCATCAGGACAGCTCCTTTCCTTGCTTTCTATATCCTATGTCAGACAGGGGAAATTATGATTGTTCGGAAAAATAAAGCATGGTACACTTAACTACACAAAAGGAATGCCCCGAAAAAGAGGCGGCGGGAGGAATGATCATGGCATTACAGCTGATTCTGGGAAGTGCCGGCAGCGGCAAATCCCATTTTATTTATGAAAAAATCATCCGGGAATCCATAGAGAAGCCGAAGGAGAATTTTCTTATTCTGGTTCCGGATCAGTTTACCATGCAGACCCAGATCGAGATGGCCTCCCGTCATCCGAGAAAGGGGCTTTTAAATATCGATGTGTCCAGTTTTACCCGTCTGGCTCACCGGCTGTTTATGGAAACCGGCTGTCAGGTCCTGCCGGTGCTGGAGGATATGGGAAAGACCATGGTTTTAAAGCGGGTGGCTCAGAAAAAAAAGGATGAACTGCATATACTGGGACGAAAAATGCAGCGTCCGGGGTATATCCGGGAGGCAAAGTCCATGCTTTCCGAGTTTATGCAGTACGATATTTCGCCGGAGGATCTGGAAGATATCGGCCAGAATCTTCAGGGGAATACGCTTCTTAAGGAAAAACTGAAGGATATGGAGACTTTGTATCGGGGATTTGAGGAGTTTTTGACGGATCATTATGTAACTGCAGAAGAGATCCTGGATCTTTTGTGCCGGGTGATTCCCAAGGCACCGAGTATGAAGGGAACCACTGTGGTATTGGATGGCTTTACCGGCTTTACCCCGATACAGAACCGGCTGATCGGTGTGCTTCTGCAGAATTGTCCCCAGGTATACATTACGCTGACGCTGGAGGAGGGAGAGGATCCCTTTGGAAAATGCAGTCTGCACAGGCTCTCCTTTATGACAAAAAAGACGATTCGGTCGCTGTGTCGCCTGGCCCGGGAGGCGAAGGTTTCTGTGGATGAGCCGATAAGAATTCCGGATTCGGATCAGGACAGATACAAAGGCCGGGAAGATCTCCGGTTCTTGAAAAAACAGCTGTTTCATTTTGAAAGGAACGTATTTGCGGACACGCCGGAGCATATCCGTGGGTTTGCCTGTGATACTCCTGCGGCAGAGATGGAGGAGGTCAGTCGGCGGATCTGCCGTCTTGTGCGGGAGAAGGGATACCGCTACAGGGATATCGCGGTGATCACCGGAGATCTGGAAACCTATGGCTGGGAGGCCAGACAGGCTTTTTTGAAGGCCGGGATTCCTTGCTTTTTGGACAGTCGCCGTACAGTGCTTTCCAATCCTCTGGCAGAAGGTATCCGGGCACTGCTGGATGTGGAAAGCAGCAGCTTTTCCTATGAAAGCGTATTCCGGTATCTGAGAAGCGGTCTTTCTGATCTGACAGAAGCAGAGATCGATGAACTGGAAAATTACTGCCTGGCGCTGGGAATCAAAGGCAGAAAAACCTGGGAAAACCGCTTTTTTGCTCACAGTCAGAATATGGATCCGGCCCGGGTGCCGGTGATGGAAGCACTGCGGCTTCGCATTATGGAAAAGCTTGGCCCTTTTACAGAAGCCATGCATACAAAAGACAGGACGGTGGGAAGCTGCTGCAGGGCACTGTATGATCTGCTGGTAGCTTTGCATGCGCAGCAGCAGATGGAAGACAGAAGGCAGCAGTTTGAACAGCAGGGCGAGCTGGCGCTGGCCAGGGAATATGCCCAGATGTACCGCAGTGTGATGGATCTTATGGATAAGATGGTAGAGATTCTGGGGGATGAGACTATTTCTCTCCGGGAATTTGCCCAGCTGATGGATGAAGGACTGTCTGAACTTCGTATCGGTATCATTCCGCCTACGGCGGATCAGGTGCTGGTGGGAGATGTAGAACGTACCCGTGTGAAAGCAGTGAAAGCGTTGTTTTTTGTGGGGGTAAATGACCAGGTTATTCCCGGCAGTGCCAAATCGGGCGGCCTTTTGTCGGAAAATGACAGAGACGTACTGGCCTCGCTGGATATGGAACTGGCTCCGTCGCCCCGGGAAGCCATGTTTATCCAGAAATTTTATCTGTATCTGCATCTGACCAAGCCGTCGGAGCTTTTGACTGTATCCTATGCAGTCAGCAGTGCCAAAGGAGAACAGACGGGACCGGCGTACCTGTTCGGTACACTTGCGAGACTTTTCCCCGGGTTTCGCGTCCCTCATATCGGAGCTTTGCAGAAAGTCTGTGATATGGAGAATCGGGCTGATGCCCGGAGACTGCTGGTGGACTGCATGAAAGGACTTTCACCGGATAAGTTTACGGAGGAGATTAAAGAACTTCTGGCATGGTTTATGGGACAGCCGGAAGGAAAAAGACAGATTGACCGTCTGGTGGAGGCAGCCACATCCTCGGAGCATCCGGATGTGATCAGCCAGGCAGCTGCCCGGGCGCTGTACGGTGATCGGCTGATGAACAGTGTATCCAGAATCGAACGCTATGCGGCCTGCGCCTATGCACATTTTCTGCAGTATGGCCTGACGTTGCGGGAGCGGGAAGAGTTCTCCTTTGAAAATGTGGATATGGGAAATGTGTACCATGCTGTTCTGGAACAATTTGCAGGAAAGCTTTCAGAGAACGGCTATACCTGGTTTGATTTTCCGGAGGAGTTTGCAGAAAGTACCGTGAAGA
>CALZMS010000001.1 GCA_945788595.1 uncultured Lachnospiraceae bacterium | reverse complement strand
GACCGGATTCTACCACGTCGGGATAAATGGTTCCCTGTACCAGGAAATCCACGGAACCGATCTTTTTGGCTTCTTCTTCGAATACACGGATGAATTCTTCACCGATAATCTTACGTTTCTGCTCCGGCTCTTCTACTCCGGCAAGCTTGCTATAGTAACGCTGCTGGGCGTTTACACGGATGAAGTTCAGATCATAGGGGCCGTCCGGTCCGAAAACTGCTTCTACTTCATCTCCTTCGTTTTTACGAAGAAGACCGTGATCTACGAATACACAGGTCAGCTGTTTACCGATTGCCTTGGAAAGCAGTACGGCTGCAACGGATGAATCCACACCGCCGGACAGGGCGCAGAGTACACGGCCGTTTCCGACTTTCTCACGAATGGCCTGGATGGAATATTCCACAAAGGAATCCATTTTCCAGTCTCCGGCGCAGTGACATACATTGTACACGTAGTTAGAAAGAATCTCCTTACCACGTACAGTGTGCAGTACCTCCGGATGGAACTGGATGGCGTAAAGGTTCTTTTCCCGGTTTTCGGCTGCCGCTACGGGGCAGTCGTTGGTGTGGGCACAGATGGTAAAGCCCGGAGCCACCTGGGAAATATAATCAAAATGGCTCATCCAGCAGATCGTCTCTTCTTCAATGCCGGTAAATAACGGGGACTCAGTATTGACAAGTACCTGTGTCTTTCCGTACTCTCTCACCGGTGCTTTCTCTACTTTGCCGCCCAGTACATGCTGCATCAGCTGAGCACCGTAGCAGAGTCCCAGTACCGGGATTCCCAGCTCAAAGAGCTCTTTTGTACAGGTGGGAGCACCTTCCTCGTAGCAGCTGTTGGGGCCGCCGGTCAGGATGATTCCCTTGGGATGCATATCTTTGATTTTCTGGATGTCAGTTTTATACGAATAAATTTCGCAGTATACATTGCATTCACGGACACGGCGGGCCACTAACTGATTGTACTGACCGCCAAAGTCGATGACAATGACCGTTTCTCTGTTCACTGGCAATTCCTCCTCATTAGTCTTTCCATTAGATTCTTTCATTATATGTCACAGCGGTGTTTTTTACAATTGCTTTCTTCAGGATCTTTGTAATCTTTACATTCTCTGCTTTTTTCTCTCCTGCTCTATGCGCCAGGCACGTTTCCCTACTGCACATTTCAAATTTGTGACAGGACAATGATTTGAACACTGCTGACACACGTTATCATCTTTTTCAATCAGCTTCCTATAATACATAAGCAACACATTTAATGCCGGGGAGCGCCATTTGTTCTTGTGGATCAGAAGCTGCGTCCACACAGAAACTTTGCAGTCGGTAACCGGTAGATACACAAGTTTTTTCTCCTGCATATAAGCTGCCGTCATAAAATCCGGAAGAAAAGCAATCATATCACTGTTCGCCGCCACGCTGCAGATCTGTGCCGGATTTCCGATTTCCAGAACCGGAACGATCTCCAGTGAGCGCGCCGCCAACTGCTCATCGAGTATCCTTCGATAGCTCATGTCTTTTTCTGTCATAATAAAGGGCTCAGAAATAATATCTGCCAGATTAAGCTCTTTTTCTGCCGCCAGACGATGTCCGGATGACGCGACAAAATGTACTTTTTCTTCATATTCGGCACAAATTGTAAATTCCGAATCGTAAATATGCGTGTCCAGCGTAAATACCAGATCCACCTCATTTTTTCGCAGCATACTGAACAGCTGCGCAGTTCCCGCTTCGATGATTTTTAAGCGGATGTGCGGATATTTCTTTCGAAATTCCACAAAATCATTTCCAAAATACCGCGTACACAGAGAGCTTGACATGGCCAGCCGCAGTTCGCCGCTGATTTCTTCCTGATGGTGCAGATCTGTCATCATTTTTTCCTGGGATGTAAGCATTTCCCGCGCATACTTCAGCACCGTCCGTCCATCTTCGGTCAGGCTGATTTTATGGTAAAAACGGTCAAATAAGGTAACATTCAGTTCTTTTTCCAGCTGCCGGATCTGAGAAGACACTGTCGACTGGGTATAGCCCAGCTTTTCTGCGGCGGCGGAGAAGCCGGAGTATTCACACACGGCAACGAAGGTTTTTAACACATGAAGATCCATAGATAACATCCTCTGTACAAACGATTTTTTCGTTAATATACCACAGGATCATCAATTTTACAAATGTTATGGAAAAGAATATGCTAGGATAAGGTATATAACACAGGAATTACATCTACAAAACCATGTAAATAAAGGCTGCTTCGAACGATTTTCCACTGAAACACCTGCAATATGGGCTGAATTATAAAATATGTGAAGAATTGCCATATACGCTGTTTCAATCATACCAAAAATTACTGCAAAAACGATAAGAGGCAGACTTATATACTCGGAGGAGAGATATGAAACGAGAACGACTTGAAAGCCGTATGGGCTTCATCATGCTGTCGGCCGGATGTGCCATCGGCTGCGGCAATGTATGGAAATTTCCGTGGATGTGCGGACAAAACGGAGGGGCCACCTTTATCCTGATCTATTTTCTGTGTCTGATCATCCTGGGTATTCCGGCATTGGTTATGGAATTTTCTGTAGGAAGGGCGGCACAGGCCAGCCCTGTCCGCATGTATAAAAAGCTGGAAAAGCCGGGGCAGAAATGGGATCTCTGGGGATGGGGCTGTCTGGTCGGCAACATCTGCCTGATGGCCTTTTATGCCGTAGTCTGCGGCTGGATCATCTATTACTTTATCAAATTTCTGACAGGGCAGAATAATTCCTTCGGTTTCGAAGCAATGATCACTAATCCGGCCGTCAATGTTTTTTATCTTCTGCTCACCCTTGTGGTCGCTTTTGTGATCTTAAGCGCGGATGTCCAGAAAGGTCTGGAGCGCATTACGAAATATATGATGGTGGGGCTTTTGCTTCTGATGGTGGTTCTGGCTATTCGCAGTGTTATGCTCGATGGAGCTTCGGAGGGCCTCTCCTTTTATCTTAAACCGGATTTTTCCAAGATCAACGGACCTATGATCGTGGCTGCCATGAACCAGGCGTTTTTTACCCTTTCCACCGGTCAAGGAGGAATGGCAATCTTTGGCAGTTATATTGATAAGGAACGTTCTCTTTTGGGAGAATCCATCAATGTGGTTATCCTGGATACCTTTGTAGCCATTCTTGCCGGATTCATTATCTTCCCGGCCTGCGGAGCCTATGGTCTTTCCGTTACTGCCGGACCCAGTCTTCTGTTTGACACAATGGCCAGTGTATTTAACCATATGACTGGCGGACGTATCTGGGGAACGCTGTTTTTCCTGTTTATGATCTTTGCGGCCATGTCCACGGTTCTTGGTGTTTGTGAAAATATTCTGGCCATGATCCGCGAGCTGACCGGCTGGTCCCGCGCTAAGGGATGTATCCTCTGCGGAAGCGGCCTTTTCCTGCTGGCGCTGACTACCGCCCTGGGCTACAGTGTGCTGCATTTCCAGCCCTTTGCCGAAGGCACCGCCTGGCTGGATTTCTGGGATTTCATTGTATCTACCAATGTGCTGCCTCTCGGCTCGCTGGTTCTTGCCCTGTTCTGCTGCCATAAATTTGGCTGGGGATGGGAAAACTTCGTGAAAGAGGCAAATACCGGTAAAGGACTTAAGGTTCAGCCATGGATGAAGCCGGTATTCAAGTATGTGGTGCCGGTAGTGATTTTGTTTATCTATGTGTATGGGATGATCACTTTTCCCTGGAAGTAAATACTGCAAAACTGTTACGGTCTGTGTTCTTTGGAGCATGGACCGTTTTAAGTGAAAGGCACCAACACGCTGATGTTGATGCCTCACGTTCCATTTCTTTCCAGTTTGTATAATTCGCTGCATATATCGGAATTCTGTGTAGTTGCATTATGATTTCAGTGATGTGCCATATGCAGATATTTTTCCCGCGTGGCCATTCCGCCGCGGATATGGCGCTCCTGTTTGTTGACATCCAGTACCTGTCTGACCTGACCGGCCAGTGCGGGGTTGATCTGTACCATTCTGTCGGTACAGTCCTTATGTATCGTACTCTTGCTTACGCCAAACGCTGTGGCTGTCTGCCGTACAGTTGCCTTGTTTTCAATGATATAATGTGCTATTTCTACCGCCCTTTCTTCAATGTAATCCTTCAAGTAAGGCCTCCGAAGACGCTGTTTCTACAGTGTATGCGGGGGTGGGTGAGGAGTATGCGTGGAATGAGCTGTATTCGTTACTCAAAAACCTCCGCTTAAACATTCTTCACTACCTTTTCCTCCCGCTCTACTGTATAATAACTTCATCATAAAATACCAATCCCGAAACTAAGTTTCCATTATATACATAACAGGGAGAAAAACAGACTATGAAAGAAAAAATCAACAACTTTTGCAGCAATATCCAATTCCTCTCCGGAGCACGGTTAAAGCTGATTGCCATCCTCTCTATGCTGATCGACCACGTAAATAAGGCTCTGATCTACCCGAACCTTTCTGCAGATAACAGCGCGCTTACTACTATAAGCAATCTGTTTGATATTCTCGGCAGAATCGCCTTCCCACTGTTTTGCTTCATGCTGGTTGAAGGATATTTCAAGACCCGCAGCCGGAAAAAATACCTGCTTAATCTACTGATCTTCGGTGTAATATCAGAGGTGCCTTTTGATATGTTTACATCAGCGAGTTTCTTTAACAAAAACTGGAATAATGTCATGTTCACACTGGCGCTTGTGCTGATCACCATCTGGTGCATAGATGTTTTAAAAGAAAAGATGCAGAATCTGCCAAAAATGCTTTGGTTTATCGTATCCTGGCTAATTGTGCTCATCATGTGTTTTGCCGCTATGTATCTGGCTCTTGATTATGAGCACCACGCTATTTTGATTGGTTACTTCTTTTATCTGTTTCTCGACGTTCGCCTTCTGGCCGTTCCTTTCGGCTATGCTTCCATGTATACGCAGCCCTGGTCACTTCTGGGATTTGGCCTGACCCTTACATATAACGGCGAACGCGGGAAACAGAGTAAAATGCTGAATTACTGGTTTTATCCGGTGCACTTGCTTATTCTTGGATTACTTCGCATTTACTTTGGTCTTTAATACAAAATGATACACTCATGCATAAAACGTTGTTCTTTGCGGCATCCTAAAACTGTTCATTTCAATACAAGGAGGCATATATTATGGGACAGTTATCGGAAAAAGAATTGTCTGCCCTGAACGATCTTCTGGCAGATGAGGAGCTGCTGACAAAGAAATTCAAAATGCTGGCAAGTCACACCCAGGATGCGGAAATCCGCCAGAAGTACGAGCGTATTTCCGAGCAGCATCAGGGTCACTTTAATGCATTGTATGAGCAGTTACGTTAGGAGGTAGTAGATATGCAGAATATGCAGGACATGCAGCTTTTTACAGACAAGGAAATTCTGGGCGACGGTTTGGCCGCACAGAAATCCACCACGGAGCACTTTAATACTTTTGCCGGTGAGTGTGTTCATGAGAATGTGAGAAATGTAATGCTGGAAATCCTGGAACAGGAGCACAGCATTCAGAAGGAAGTGTTTGATATGATGCACCAGCGCGGCTTCTACCAGACCCCGGCGGCAGAAGCCAAAAAGGTGACGGAAGCGCAGCAGAAATTCTCTAAAAGCGTGACATAATATTCCGTAAGAACCCTGATCACGGCTCAACGAGCCTTTGTGATCCAGGGTTCTTTTTTCTGTGATACAGCTACATAAATTCCGTCACATGCTTCCGGTAATGCAGCGGCATATGTGTTCTCTGACAGCGGGGATTTTCTCTCTCTTTAATGGCAATCGTTTCAAAAAATTCTTTCCAGAGATCCGTATAGATATCCCGCTGTTTCTCAATGGTCTGCAGTTTCTTAAGCTCCTCTTTGCTTAAGGGTGTGACATAATATTCCTCATCCTTTGGATGTACTACGGCGAGGCTTCGCTTATCATCCACGATCATCCAGTATTCCGAAGGCATTCGGTCTGCAAAGTGTGCCGCCGCCAGTACTGCCACATTGCAGGCTGGTTCAATATGCGCTACATAAATGCCCGGTTCGATACGCACAAAACGTGTAAATTCACGGTAATAATGCATGTCATTACCCGTCCGGCGGCTCAGCTCAAACAGCCGCATCACCGGGGCATCCGCCAGGCGCTTCGTCACCGCCCCGCCGTAAGCAAAACCAAGGAGCAAAAATCTATAGATCACATCCAGTCTGTCCCCAGCATCACTCATGGCTGCCAGATACACCTGTCGGTAGGCCTCCGGGGAAATTTTTTTCTGTATGGAGGCAATGACCTTTGCCGCTTTCGTATCATCCCTTAGTACACGGATATACGTACTGAATAATTCCTGCTGTCCTACAGGTTCCAGCTCCAACCGCACATTCTGGCTGCCTCTTCTGTCAGCCCACACATCGTAAATGCAGGTCATCATACTCTCAAAATCCTCTTCACAGGTATAAATATACATGGTCATCCTTCTTTCTTAGACAGGCTTTTCTCAGGCCTGCACGCCAAAATCCGAAAACAGGGACATCTGCCGGTAACCCTGCTGATGCTTAAGCTCCCAGTTTTCCTTGTACTCCACACTGGTCAGCTGACGGGTAATATAGCTCTCCTCGATGGGAATGTGATACATCATCCGTCCATTGCAGGTGATAAAATAATGGGCCCGTTTCAGCACCACACCCATCTTTTTTAAATGGTCAAAATCAATGCTGCCGAATCGTCTGGCCTGTATGATCCTGGCCGCAGACTTTGGCCCCACACCGGGAATCCGCAGAATATCCTCATAGGGAGCCGTATTGATCTCTATGGGAAAACGTTCCAGATGTCGCAGTGCCCAGTCACATTTCGGGTCCAGCTGCTCGTTGAAATTCGGTTTATCCTCGGACAACAGTTCATCCGCCTGAAACCCATAGTATCTAAGCAGCCAGTCCGCCTGATATAACCTGTGCTCCCGCAAGAGAGGCGGCTTCGTATCCAGAGAGGGCAGCGCACTGTCTTCATTTAATGGCACATAGGCGGAAAAAAAGACCCGTTTCAGATCAAACTTCTGGTACAGACTCTGGGTGGTCTTCAGCAAATGATAATCCGTCTCCTGCGTAGCGCCAATGATCATCTGGGTACTCTGCCCCGCCGCCGCAAAGGGACGGTTCAAAAGCTTCTGGTGTTCCCGGCCGGATATGGTCAGCAGATCCTTCTTCTCTTCGCCCACACCGGAAGCACCAGAAATGCGGCGCTGATTTTCGGAAAAGATACTGCCGGACAGATATTGATTCGATGTACTACGCTCCAGATAGGCACTTTTCCCCTGGGCCAGACGATGGGAAGCGATTGTATTAGTCACCTTTCGCATAGGCTTTAGAATCGTGGAGAAGCTCTTATTGGGCGCCAGCTTTTTCATGCTCTCCGCTGTGGGTAGCTCCAGATTGATACTCATCCTGTCTGCGAGATAACCGGCCCGGGTGATCAGCTCATCCGGAGCCCCGGGAACGGCTTTGACATGAATATAGCCGTTAAACCTATAGGTCGTTCGCAAAAGCTCCAGTGCTTCACACATTTTCTCCATGGTATAGGTGGGATTTTTCTGAATGCCGGAGCTCAGAAACAGCCCTTCTATATAGTTTCTCTTGTAAAATTCTATCGTCAGCTCGCACAGCTCCTGGGGTGTAAACGCAGTGCGCACCGTATCGTTGGACACTCTGTTCAGACAGTATTTGCAGTCGTAGACGCAATGATTCGTCATCAGCACTTTTAAAAGAGAAATACAACGACCGTCGGCCGCAAAGCTGTGGCAGATTCCACAGGCTCTGGAATTGCCCAGATAACCTTCTTTGCCTTTACGGTCCACACCACTAGAGGTACAGGCCACATCGTACTTGGCCGCATCCGCCAGAATATGCAGTTTTTCCTGAAGGGTAAGCTCTTTAATCAGTTCCATACCCTGTCCTCCGTTTTCATTCAATTTATTCTTATTTAAGTCAATTGCTCTTTTTCTCCATTATATCAGAACATATGTTCGATGTAAACGGTGTAAAACAATTTCATAAAAAGCAAGAATGAACCACCGAACCGTTTTAGCCTCAACATAATGTTTTATATTTGATATTTTCCTATAAAAAATATCCATAATGTTCAGCCTCTATATACTCAGCAAAACATTATGGATATTTAAAATTTATTCAGCACTCATTATAGCAGCGCTCAATCAGTTTTCATTTAAACGATATTATTCTTCATTGCCAGCTGTGACATTATCCTGCTCCATTGGCGGATTGACGAATTTTAGCAGAACCAGTACCAGAATCATCAAAATAATGGCTACCGGCAGACAGATAAATACATTCTGCACAAATCCGGCAATAATGTATGCCACGAAGGATACAGCTGCAGCCACGATAGCATAGGGAAGCTGTGTAGATACATGATTTACATGATCGCACTGGGCTCCGGCGGAAGCCATGATGGTGGTGTCGGAGATCGGGGAGCAGTGGTCACCACATACAGCACCGGCCATGCAGGCGGAGATGGAAATGATCATCAGCTCATGGTTGGAGCTCTGGAATACAGCAACAACGATGGGAATCAGGATACCAAAGGTTCCCCAGGATGTACCTGTAGCAAAAGCCAGGAAACAGCCTACCAGGAAGATGATAGCCGGCAGGAATTTCTGCAGATCTCCGGCTGTAGACTGCATGGCTACTTCTACAAAAGTCTTGGCGCCAAGGCTGTCGGTCATAGCCTTCAGCGTCCATGCCATGGACAGGATCAGAATAGCCGGAACCATAGCCTTAAAGCCGTCGATCAGGCAATCCATACAGGCCTTAAAGGACATGATATGGCGGATCATATACATGATGATAGTAATGATCAGGGCAAAGAAGCTTCCCACAGCCAGACCTACAGAGGCATCACTGTTGGAAAAGGCGCTGATAAAGCCCTCGCCGGCAAAGAATCCGCCGCTCCAGATCATGCCGATAACACAGCTGGCGATCAGGGCAATAATCGGAATCACCAGATCAATTACTCTGCCGTTGGGATTTCCTTCATTATCATCTGTATCTCCGGAGAAAGGATGCTCTTCCTTAGAGAACAGATCGCCGTTCAGCGCATTTTTCTCATATTTGGCCATGGGACCAAATTCTACTTTCATCAGCACCATTCCTACCATCATTACGATAGTCAGCAGAGCGTAGAAGTTGTACGGAATAGCGCTTACAAACAGGGCCAGACCATCCTCGCCCTCTACAAAGCCGCTGACAGCTGCTGCCCAGGAAGAAATGGGAGCAATGATACAGATCGGCGCTGCTGTGGCATCGATCAGATATGCCAGCTTGGCACGCGATACGTTGTGGCGGTCTGTTACCGGGCGCATAACGCTGCCGACGGTCAGACAGTTGAAGTAGTCATCGATAAAGATCAGCACACCCAGAAGAACTGTAGCCAGCTGTGCGCCTACTCTTGTCTTGATATGGGTACTTGCCCAGCGTCCGAAGGCTGCGGAACCACCGGCTTTGTTCATCAGGGCTACCATGGTTCCCAAAAGTACCAGGAAGATAATGATACCCATATTGTAGCTATCTGCCAGTACGCTGATAAAGCCATCGTTGAAAACGTGGGTGACGGTTCCCTCAAAGGAGAATCCGGAATACAGAAGACCGCCCACCAGAATACCGATGAACAGGGAGCTGTAAACCTCCTTGGTGATCAGAGCCAGCACGATAGCTACCAGGGGCGGGAACAGTGCCCAGATCGTAGCATAGCATGACGGCAGCGCCTGTGCTTCTTCCTCTGCCGCAAATACCAGCACCGGACACAGTACAGCGATCAGAGCCAGTGCGGAAATCAGCAGAGCTTTTCTTTTGCTTTTCAGTAGATTTCTCATGATGTTTCCTTTCTTTTTGTAAAGCAATATTGTATAAAAATTCTCTCAGGTTACAGTATACGTTCATTTTTGCCATTTGAAAAGTGAAAGTTATACATAACTCGACATTTTTCGCAAAACAGTGCAGATTCTGTTCTATACTTTAGTATTTCCGACTGTTATAATGAAAAACAGTTAACTTTACCATGGAAATACAAAAGCAGAGCCTATAGGGAATTTTTCATGATTGAAGGAATATATAAGGAGAACATATTATGCGTTTAGAAACTGTACAGCAAAAACTGAAGGATAAAAATATTGCGTTTACCTATACGGAGGAAGATGGCTGCGGCAGCATTGATTTTATGCACCGGGGGCTTTCCTATCATATCTGGGAGTATGCGGATACAGATGTGCCGGTGGGAGTAGAGACGAACCTTATGCATGCCGGTAAGAGTGAGGATGTGGAAGGGGACTATGAGACCACGCTTTGTCAGTGGATACGGGAATATTTTTGATTAGTGACGGTGACGCTGCAGAAAACAGGCGCTCCGCCGGCCCTGTTTTCTGCAGCTGTTTTACTATGCTTGATATATTAGTCTACGAATAATGCTGTGGAGTAGTATCTGTCACCACCGTCGGGGAGCAGGGCTACGATCAGCTTGCCTTCGTTTTCGGGGCGTTTGGCCAGTTCGATGGCTGCATGGAGGGCTGCGCCTGAGGAAATACCGGTGAGGACGCCTTCTTTTTTGGTCAGGAACTTGGATGCGGCGAAGGCATCTTCGTTTTCTACCGTAATGATTTCATCGTAAACGCCGGTATTGAGTACTTTGGGTACAAAACCTGCGCCGATACCCTGGATCTTATGGGGACCTCCTTTACCAGTGGACAGTACCGGGGATGTGGCCGGCTCTACAGCAACGATTTTTACATCGGGATTCTGGGATTTCAGGTATTCACCTACACCGGTAACGGTACCGCCGGTACCTACGCCAGCTACGAAAATGTCTACTTTTCCGTCGGTATCTGCCCAGATCTCCGGACCTGTGGTGGCTCTATGTACAGCAGGATTGGCGGGATTGACAAACTGTCCCGGGATAAAGCTGTTCGGGATTTCTTTGGCCAGCTCTTCTGCTTTGGCGATGGCGCCGCTCATGCCTTTCGTACCATCGGTCAGAACGATCTCCGCACCGTAAGCTTTGAGGATATTTCTTCTCTCTACGCTCATGGTCTCCGGCATGGTCAGGATAATGCGGTAGCCTTTGACAGCAGCAATGGATGCCAGTCCGATACCTGTATTTCCGGAGGTGGGCTCGATGATCACGGAGCCTTCTTTAAGGAGACCATTCTCTTCTGCATCCTCGATCAGCGCTTTACCAACTCTGTCCTTAACGCTTCCTGCCGGGTTAAAGTATTCCAGTTTCAGAGCGATGGTGGCTTTCAGGCCAAGCTCCTTTTCCACGTTGACTGCCTCTACCAGGGGAGTATTGCCTACCAGATCCAGTGCGCTTTTGTATAATTTTCCCATTTTATTTTCCCTACCTTTCCTACTATTTAACTAGGTTATTTCTTTCGATGGCCTTATATTACTCCCCTTCCCTTTTTTTGTCAACCATAATTTGTCTTTTTAGCATATTTTATGAATTCTTATTCTCCATGGAAGCTGCATCCTGCATTTTTCAGTTTTGTGCCATACATGAATCCACATATAACCGCTTCCGTTTTTGTTCCATACATGAATCCGCATACAACATCTTCCCGTTTTTCGTTATCTTTAAAACTGCATACTGTATTTTCTTTCCGATTTTACACCGTCCACAAAAGCCACATCCAATAGCAGAAGCCCAATGCCCAGGATGTCAGGATACCGTACAGGATCACCGGTCCCGCAATGGTAAAGATTTTGGCACCGATACCGAAAACCTGGCCTTCCGTCTGGTACTCCACCGCCGGTGCCGCCACGCTGTTGGCAAAGCCTGTGATCGGTACCAGTGCCCCTGCGCCCCCGAATTTGCCGATATAGGGCCAGATATTCAGGGCTGTCAGCAGCGTACTGAGCAGTACCAGAAGTACAGAACAGAAGCTTCCGCTCATTTTTTCATCCAGTCCCAGACTCTGCCCCCAGTTGGTCAGGATCTGACCCAGCACACAGATCAGCCCCCCTGTCAGAAAAGCCTTGGCCATGTTCTTTGGCAGGCTGTGGGTAGGTGTGATCTTTTCCACGTATTCCTGATATTCCTGTTTTTCTTTTTCCGTAACCATGATAACCTCCTGTCAAACCAGTGTGTACAGCAGGATGCCTGCCGTTTTTCCCAGGCAAAGTGCCCAGATCACCATTCCCAGACCCACCCGGATCCGCAGACGGCGCATAAGAACAGCGTACATATTCAGGATTTCCCCCAATGCTATGGTCCAGCAGCCAAAAAAGAGGCCCCCGAAAAGTCCCAGAAAAACGAGAACGGCTGTAGGAATGACAACGTCTGTATCACAGATCTCCAGCAGCATACCTGCGAATATCCCCGTCATCACACAGTCTTCGTACCAGAGGATGCGTTTTCTCGTTGTGCTGATCGCCGCTATGCGGGGAACGATACCCAGAGCCAGAATAAAGGCTGCAGTACCAAAGGACACCGCCAGTCCGCCGCAGCCGGCCAGAAATACTGCCGTCAGCCGCACTCGTCTTCTCTTTTCGTGTTTCCGGTCTCCAACACCGTTTCCTCCGCATCCTCCATATACTGATGCATCTCCATCTCCATGGGAGTAGGTTCATTCTGCAGCCGGAAACGGCCGAAATGATTAAAATACAAAAGCATCCCCAGTCCCATACCAATGGCGAAACCAATCTCTATGCCGTGCATATCCGATGCATTTGCCATGCCCAAATGATCGTATATGCCTGCAAACAGATCATCCAGATCAGATTCCCGGATAAAGGTCATGATCGTAAAGGCAGATCCCACAAAGATCACGATACTGACAAAAACTGTCCAGAGCCAGTCTCGGATTCCCGTCCTGTTCTGGGGGTGAGGATACTCCAGCACCAGCTCAGGGTCTCCGAGGAAAACGGGATCATATTGGGGATATTTTTCCAGAAGCCTATCCGCAATTTCCCCGGCGGACAGGCTGTAGCGTCCATATGATCCCTTCTTTATGCATAAAAGTTCTACAGCAGCCAGTTTTTTCCTCTCTTCCGGTTCCAGACCATACATCTCTGCCACATCCTCCAGCCGGACAGGGCCCGCCTGCACTTCATTGTGTCTGGACAGCTGGATATACAGCCGATGGATCTTGTTTTCCTGCATGTCCGGCTCCTTGTTTACTGTTCTTATGCTGATAAGTATCTGCATTCTTCCATGAAGTTATTCATTCACTGCCAGATTTTGCTGGGTACGGATTTTCTGCAGTATCCTTTTCTCCATCCGGGAGACCTGCACCTGGGATATCCCCAGTTTTTCGGCAATATCTGACTGTGTTTTCTCCTGGACATACCGCATGGAGAGCAGCTGTTTCTCCTGTCTGGTCAGCCCGGAAAGCAGCTGATCCAAAAATAAGCGATCCAGCATGATCTCCTGTGCGTCATGCTGATCCTCCAGCCTGTCCATCAATGTCATCTCATTTCCGTCATTCTGATAGACCACCTGCTGCAATGACTCCACATCCCTGTTGGCTTCCATGATCAGTGAAAGCTCCTCCGGATCTATTCCCATTTCCCCGGCTATTTCCTGTACGGTGGGATCTCTGCCCAGATTCCTCTCCAGTTTTTCCGTACAGCGGTACATCTGCACCGCACTTTCCTTTAAAGAACGGCTGACCCGGATCATACTGTTGTCCCGGAGATATCGACGGATCTCTCCGGCAATCATGGGTACGGCATAGGTGGAAAAACAGACGCCATAGCTTTCATCAAACTTGTCTATGGCTTTCAGAAGACCGATACTGCCGATCTGAAACAGATCTTCTTTTTCTGCTTTTCGCCCTTCAAAACGATGTACCACGCTCCAGACCAGCCCTATATTTTCTTCTGTCAATGCATCTCTCGCTGCTTTATCTCCCTGATGTGCACGTTTTAGCAAAGACAGTGTATCCGCCATGGCACCTCCTAAGCAAAAGGGCTCTGGCCACAGCCGAATTTCTTTTTCATCCGGACAATGGTGCCGTTACCCGGTCTGGATTCTACCTCCAATTCGTCCATAAAGGCTTCCATAAAGGCAAAACCCATACCGGAACGGTCCAGCTCCGGCCTCGTTGTGTACAGCGGTTCCATGGCTTTCTCAATATTCTCGATGCCTACACCGTAATCTATGACCGTTACCGTCATCTCTTTTCCCCGGACGCAGCATTCGATCCGTACCTTACCTGTTTTTTCCCGGTAAGCATGGATCACCACATTGGTCACCGCCTCCGAGACTGCAGTTTTCAGATCTGCCACCTCTTCCAGTGTGGGATTCAGCTGGGTGGCGAAGGCCGCCACGGCGACCCGTACAAAGCCCTCATTCTGTGAGCGGCTGTCAAATTCCAAAACCATTTCATTGGTGTTTTCCATGATACTCCCCCTATTCTTTCCTATATACGGTCCTTATTCTCCCCGGCAGAGGACCGCTTATGCTCTGCTGATCTCGATCAGCTTTCCTATCCCTGCCATATCCAGGATTTTTTTTACCCGGTCATTGACATGCTCTGCCCGCATATGACCGCCGTTTCTCTGCACTGCCCGATAACGTCCCATCATCATACCAATGCCGGAGCTGTCCATAAAGTCTGTCCCGGAAAAATCCATGACGACTTCGCGGATATTCTGATGTCTCATGATATCGTCCGCCTGCTGCCGTATGGGCAGCGCACTGTGATGATCCAACTCTTTCGGCACATGAATGATAAGGCTCTGATTTTTGACCTGAACGGATCCTTTCATACATTTTCTCCTTATATACATCGTTTACAGGCATTTCCCGGGCAACGAAAACAGTCTTTTTCCCGGCTGTTTTTCCTGTCCGGCGTCAAAAAAGGGATGTACAGTTTTCCTGTACATCCCCTGCATTCGAGGTTTCTCTGTTGTATTTTTACTGTGCGTTGCCAAACACCTCATCCGCGTTGCCAAGACCGTCTTCTGAGGCCCCGGTATCTCCTTCTGTGGGCTGTGTTCCTTCAGTGTCTTCACTATCTTCGGTGCCCTCGCCGGTCTGGGGCTGTGCAGTCTCTTCATCACCGGTATCACCCGTATTTCCTGCATCACCGTTTCCGGTATTTCCGGTGGAAGCTGCCCCCGTCTCCCGGTCAATAATATCGATGAAAGCCTGCGCGTTCGTGGCTCTCCGGGAATTCGGGAAGATTTTTACGATCTGCGCAAACACTGTTCTTGCCTGACTGTTCTTTCCGATTTCCCGGTAAGCCAGCGCCAGACATTCCAGCACATTATAATCGGTATCTTTGATATCCATAGCCTTCTGCAGGTTTTCGGCAGCGTTCTGGTAATCCTGATCCACATAAGCCTGTATACCCTTTGATTTGTAGTCAGAAAACAGACTGTCACTGACTTTTGCATAAATGGAATCATACAGGATCCGGGCGTCTACCGACAGGCCCTTTTCATCGATATTCTCGATGACTTTCAGTACGCTGCTGTAATCGCCGTCCGTATAAGCACTGTAAGCTTTTAACAGATTCTCGTAGCTGTCTACTTCCTGCTTTGCCGCTTCAATCTGCTCATTGGCAGAAGCCACTGTATTTTCTGACTCCTTGATCTGTTCTTTCAGCTTGGCGATCTGAGTGGACTGACTGGCCATGGTGTCCGAATACTCCACGATCTTGGCATTAGCCGTCTCATTAATGTCCTTTCGTGTGGCCGGAACCACCAGAAACCATACCACGGCAGCGCCTACCAGCAGACCGAAGCAAAGATTGATCAGTGTCGCCGCCACGGACGTCTCTCTAAAAGCAGGCGGCTGGATCACCACATCATTATCCGAAACAAAAATCTCCGGACCGCCCTGTGAAAACGCATCTTTTTCCCGGTTGCCAAAGGATGGCAGAATATTCTGGCTGCCGGAATGGCTGCCCGTACCCAGCTGCTCATCGATCTCCTTTAAAAAGCGCAGTGTCGTAGAATTTGTATGATCTATATGGCTGGCTTTTTTCAATACCCGGCGGGCTTTTTTATATTCACCGCTGTTCATATAGATCAGCGCCAGCAAATGGTATCCCTTAATAAGCTTCGGATTCTGCTGCAGCACTTTTTTCAGCTGAATAATGGCCGTATCTGTATGACCTGCGCGGCAAATCTCCAGTGCCTCGTTATATTTGCGGATGGACTGATTGATGGTATCCAGTTTATTGGCATTGGACTGCAGCTGCGCGATAAAATCAGCCGCAATATTGTCCTTAGTCTGCATATTGTCACTGATGACCCATTCACTTAAAGCAGCTACCGCTTCTCCCATCTCGAAATACACAAGACCCAGTAAATTTCTGGCCTGGATATTGCGTTTATTAAATTTCAGGCTTCGCACCAGAAGATCCACCGCCCCAGAAAGGTCGCGGATCTGGGCTTTCTCAAGGCCCTGATTGTAGTACATATCAGAAATCAGGTATACCCGCTTCTGAAGTGACACATCACAGCCGCAAGCGGGACAGTAGGAGCTTTCGTTGAGCTCAGCCTGGCATTGTCTACATCTCATTTGTATTCCCCTTACTTTTTGTCCGATGTGTTATTCTTATCCATCATCTCTTTGACGATATCGATCACATCGGTCAGTTCCTGATTATGGATGGCCTCTTCCACCTCGCCAACCTCCAGGCACGGTTTAAATTTCTTTAATTCTTCTTCGTAATTAATCATCTGTACTCCTCTCCTGCGCGGATAAAAAGGCTTTGATCTCCCCTACCAGGTACAGAGAACCCACGCAGAACAAAAGACCGTCCCCTTTATGGCTCTCTGCCAGGGTATATGCCTGTCCCACATCCGGTTCGCTCTCCACCTGACTGCATCCATGATGTCTGAACAGTGCTGCCAGATCTTCTGCTTTTACCTCCCGGTGGCCGCCGACCTGGGTGGTCACTACGTAACTTGGACGGATCCGTTCACATATGGATGCGATCATACTCTCGTAATCTTTATCCGACACCGCAGAAAACAAAAGCGTCACCGGACACTGTCTGGAAAAATGCTCTGCCGTTTCCACAAACCGTGCCACACCGTCCGCATTGTGGGCTCCGTCAAGAATAACTCCCGGACAAACCGTCTCCATACGTCCCGGCCAGCTGGTCGTTTCAATTCCCCGGATCAGGTTCTTAAGGGAAATTCCATGTACCGGCTGCAGTACCAGCATGGTCAAAAACGCCAGAGAAGCATTCATCATCTGGTACGGTGCCACATAAGGAATTTTCAACTCAGTATCCTCACAGTAGCTGCTGTGGAAGGTAAAGCGGATACCCTCCCGGGTATTTTCTTCAATATGATACATATCCTCGGTCAGCTCGTAGGCCGGTGCGTCCATACGCTTTGCCTGCTCACGGATCACTTTTGCCGCAGCAGGCACGTGGCCGTCGTAAATGATCGGGATCTGCGGTTTGATAATGCCGGCTTTCTCACCGGCGATCTGCTCGATGGTATCTCCCAGGATCTCTGTATGATCCAGACTGATGGACGTAATGATGGTGGCCAGCGGCGCTTTCACACTGTTGGTGGCGTCCAGACGTCCGCCAAGTCCCGTCTCCAGCACACAGAAATCCACATGCTTCTTCTGAAAATACAGCATTCCCATCACAAACAGCGTTTCAAAATAGCTGGGATGGCCTTCACCCGCAGCTACCATTTCATCGATCTTTTCTTTCACCTGGTTGAATACCTCGGTAAAATCCTCCCGGCTAGCCATCTGACCATCGATCTGAAATCTTTCCCGTATATCCACCAGATGCGGAGAAGTAAAAAATCCGCAGGAAATGCCGCCGGCCTTAAACATACTGGCCAGATAGGCACAGGTGCTGCCTTTGCCGTTGGTGCCAGCTACATGGATAACCCTGAACTGGTCCTGAGGATTGCCAAGGGATGCCAGCAGCTTTCTTGTGTGTTCCAGCGGATGCTTCGTGGAAAATTTCGGTATTTCTTCTATATATTCTGTAATTTCCTGATAATGCAAAATGATCACCACTTTATCTTAGTATAGATTCTGTGGCCCGTTTTTCCCAGGCCACAGTATTATAATAAGTGCAGTGATGATCATTTGCAAGTAAATTATATCGCACTTTTAGACGTAAATCTCAGCGATTTTCTCTAAAAATAACTGTATTTCGGCTGTTTTCTGCTTTAGAACTGAGCCAGACGTTCCTTAACCTGAGCCATCATCTGCTCATACTTCTCCAGCTTGGCCTTTTCCTCATCGACCTTAGCCTGGGGAGCCTTGGACAGAAACTTCTCATTCTTCAGCATACCGTTGGAGCGGGCAATCTCCTTCTCCAGACGGGCCTCTTCTTTTTTCAGACGCTCCAGCTCTTTTTCCTTATCTACCAGATCCTCAAGAGGCATGTAAACTACAGCATCCGGGATCACTACGGAGATAGCATCCTCGCCGATACCGGTCTTATCTTCCTGAACGGTCACGCTGCTTGCGTATGCCAGCTTCTCGTATACATCCTTGCAATTCTCAAAGAATCCTTTGAGCTGCTGATCTGCAGTTACAACGAAAACATGGGTCTTCTTGTTCTGCGGAACATTCATTTCATTTCTGGTATTGCGGATACCGCGTACCATATCTTTCACATGGCTGATAAAAGATACCTCTGCCGGGAAATCAAAAGCAGTGTCTGTTTCCGGCCAGCTTTCGATCATAATGGTCTCAGCTTCCGGATGCAGTGTACAGTAGATTTCCTCAGTAATGAACGGCATATACGGATGCAGAAGCTTCAGAGCCTCAGACAGTACATGGGTCAGTGTCCACAGCGCTGCGTTGGCGTCGGCCGGATTTTTCTCCTTGTCGAACAGGCGGCTCTTGGCCATCTCGATATACCAGTCACAGAACTCATCCCAGATGAAGTCGTAGATCTTCTGTACTGCAATACCCAGCTCAAATTTCTCCATATTAGCTGTCACGTCACCTATCAGTTCATTCAGCTCAGACAGGATCCATTTATCCGCCGGTTTAAGATCTGCTGCCTTCGGTTTCTCCGGTGCAGTCTCGCCCATATTCATCATGATGAAACGGGAAGCATTCCATACCTTATTGGCGAAGTTACGGCTGGCTTCCACTCTCTCCCAGTAAAAACGCATATCGTTGCCGGGAGCGTTACCCATAATCAGGGTCAGACGCAGGGCATCAGCGCCGTATTTATCGATAACTTCCAGAGGATCGATACCGTTTCCGAGAGATTTACTCATCTTGCGTCCCTGGGAATCGCGCACCAGACCATGGATCAATACATGCTTAAACGGAGATTTTCCGGTCTGCTCCAGAGCAGAGAATACCATACGGATAACCCAGAAGAAGATAATATCGTATCCGGTTACCAGCACATCTGTGGGATAGAAGTATTCCAGCTCCGGTGTCTTCTCCGGCCAGCCCAGTGTGGAGAAGGGCCACAGGGCAGAGGAGAACCAGGTATCCAGCGTATCCTCATCCTGATGCAGATGGGTGCCGCCGCATTTCGGGCAGACCGTCGGGGCTGTCTTTGCCACGGTCATCTCTCCGCAGTCATCACAGTAGTAGGCCGGAATCCGGTGGCCCCACC